>RPQS01000220.1 GCA_003818605.1 Candidatus Zhuqueibacterota bacterium
CGGCATGGAAAATCCGACTCTGACCTTTTTGACTCCGACCCTGATGGCCGGTGACCGCTCTCTGGTAGCGGTTGTGGCGCACGAATTGGCGCACTCCTGGACGGGAAATCTGGTGACCAACGCCACGTGGGAAGATTTCTGGCTGAATGAAGGGTGGACCGTCTACGCGGAGCGGCGGATTTTGGAGCGGCTCTACGGAATCGAATTTACTCACTTGCAGGCCGTGAGCGGCCGCAACGATTTGCGCGCGGCATTCAAGAATTTCGGCGAAGATTCACCTTATACGAAGCTGAAAACGGATTTGACCGGCATTGATCCGGATGAGGTTTTTTCCTCCGTTCCCTATGAAAAGGGATTTCTCTTTATCGTCGCCGTCGAACGAGCCGTCGGCCGCGAAGCGTTTGACGGATTCATTCGTTCGTATATCCGTAACTTCAAATTCTCTTCTATCACGACATCACAATTTGTTGAGTATCTTACCAAGCAGCTTCCCGATGCCGCGAAAAAAGTGGATCTGAACCGCTGGATTCACGAACCGGGGCTGCCGGATTCCGCTCCCGAATTTGCTTCGGGAATGATAGATGACGTGCGGAATGTGCGCGTGCGCTGGGACCAGGGGGAGCGCGATTTGCGAGCGGCTGTAGCGCACTGGAATACTCATCAAATTGTACTCTTTCTCGAAGAACTTCCCACACGGCTGCCCGAGGCGGATTGTGCGGCACTGGACAATCTGTGGGTCGCACAAACGAAAAACTGCGAAATTTTGCTGCCCTTTTATTGCATTGCGGCGGGCAGTTCCTATCGCAAAGTCTTCCCGGCAATTCGCGATTTTCTCAGCACCATCGGCCGCGGAAAATATTTGAAGCCGCTCTACCGCACGCTGCATGAAAACCCGGAAACGCGCGCCTTAGCCTGTGAATTGTTTGAGGAATATAAGGATCGCTACCATTCCGTCGGTCGCTTAGCCGTTCAGCGGATTCTGGAAAAATAAAAAAGACGGGATGCATTCTGCGCATCCCGTCTTGGGAAAGACGATTGGATTCGTTCGTTACTTGATAGGCCGTGCGGCTTTCGCCAGCCACGCGGCTTCTTTTTTATCAAGAAATCGAGTTAAAGTTCTGCGGACTTTCGCATGATACGCGTTGAAATACCGAATTTCCTCTTTCGTCAGCAGTCGCGTATCAATCAATCGCGTCTCAATCGGACAAAGCGTCAGATTCTCGAATTTCAGGAAAGTTTTATCGCGGTTGGATCTCTCTGCATCCTTAGTGATGTATACGAGATTTTCAATGCGAATACCGTATTCGCCTGCCTTATAGTATCCCGGTTCATTCGAGATAACCATGCCGGGCAGGAGGGGTGTACCGGCTTGTTCCTTGGTCGGAGAAATAGATTGCGGCCCTTCGTGTACGCTGAGGTATGCCCCGACTCCGTGTCCCGTGCCGTGTCCATAATCCACACCGGAATCCCATAACGCCCGACGGGCAAGAGTGTCAAGCTGGCGGCCCGATGTCCCTACAGGAAACGATGTCGTGGCAACGGCAATATGACCTTTCAACACGCGCGTGTAGAAATTCTTCTGCTCGGGTGATGGTGCGCCCGGCAGAAGTGTTCTGGTAATATCGGTCGTGCCGTCCGGATATTGCCCGCCCGAATCCACGATCATGAGGCCCTTTTTCCGAACGGGAATATCCGTTTCCGAAGTGGCTGAATAATGAATGATCGCGC
>RPQS01000221.1 GCA_003818605.1 Candidatus Zhuqueibacterota bacterium
AAATCAACGACGCACACAATTGGCTTCCCAAACGCCAGTTTAGCCCCGGGCTGTATGACTAAAAGCGGTATCAATGCCCGCCGCGCCAAACGCTGTGTAGCCGTTCCGAACCAGGGCTGCAGACGCTCTTCCTGGGCTTCTTCGGTTAAAAGGATTAGGCTGGCGTTATGATGCCGTGTCACTTCTTCGATGTTGTAACAAGCATTTCCTTCGAGAATCGCCGTATAGACACGCTCGGCTCCCGCTTTGAGGAGTTTTCGCGCCGTCTTGCTCAACGTTGTTCGCAGACCGGCGATTTCGGTCGGATCACGAAGGGCAAGATGGGTATGATTGAACAAATGAAGCAACAGCAGCTCGGAATGAAACCGGGCAGCCATATCCGCGGCGATTCCCAAAATCGGATGGCTATCCGACATCAAGCCTAACGGAATCAGGACACGCTGGAATAACATCATGGATTCTCCACACATGGTGGTTTCCATGCTATGATTGGGTTGTGATTTGAGGGTCGCAAAATTCAGCCGGTTTTGGAAGGTCTGTTCGAAGCTGGGGCGAGCAAAAGTCATGAGCAACCCTCGTGGAAGGTGCGAAGTGGAAGTATAAACCGGTTTAACTATCTATATCTTTCTCCTCAATGGAACTGCAAACAACGGGCCGATAACCCGGTGGATAATTTTATTCCCACAGTATTTATAACACGTTTGGAAAATGTTCCGGTTCCAACACTCTTGCTTCATATTAATCACATACTTTAACGCGAATGGTTGTGCCGTCAACGAAAGGGATGGAGAACAACTATTGTCTCGAATCATCTCGGACAGCAGTAATTTACATCCCCGGATTGTGAAATCGTTCCACTATGGCCATATTTGCCTATTATGGAATTGCAAGTCAGGAATCCGGACCCATGCGCTAACGCATATAAACTCTCTGATAGCCCGATTTGTCAAAAAAACACCGCCTTGGCGAGAGGCGGTGGGTAGAAAGAAATCTTGTCTTTTGCGTGGATGTTTACTGCTTCTCAGCGGACTTTTTGCGAAGAATTGCTGATCCCGGTCTATCGAGTCCATGAGGCAGATTCTGGATGCCGTTGACCGGCCGCGTATCGGCGGTAACAACAAAGAATTGTCTCGCGTTGCTGTCCGGAAGCAGAGGCAGGACGTAAAACGTATCGGCGGTTGTCGCCCGGCACCGTTCGACCGTCAGCGGGAAGTCCGGTGTGGTATACGCATAAAGGTGATAGCTGGCGGCGCGGTTGACGTGATTCCAACGCAGAACCAGAGTGCCGTCTTGTGAAAGAAGTGTCAACTGCTGCGGATTTTCCGGCGGCGGTTGAACGGTGTATTCATCGGCGCCGATATCCGGCGGATTTCCGCGAGTTTCATTATCTATATCGGCGTTCACGGATTCGCAAAACAAACCCTGTCCGTCCACCACCGTCATCGTGTCAATAATGTGCAGATCGGAATCACTTACGAAAAACGGATCGGCCGACAAACCATTAACATCGTATCCGGCCGCTTGCCATTGAGCGAAAGTTGAATAAGTGACATCACCCAGCTTCCCCGGTTTAAATTGCGCGGAGAATCCGAAAAGATCGTTCCCGTCGCTGATTATACTGCCGCTGTTCAGAAGAATGCCGTAGTTGACGGCTTCGTCTTCTCGGGAAAGAATGAT
>RPQS01000222.1 GCA_003818605.1 Candidatus Zhuqueibacterota bacterium
TCGGCGATCCGCCGCTGTTCCTCGGCTATCTAAAGGGCGTTCCCTTTTTCTGGGTGATTCAGGAACTGTGGTACAAATGGCTGATCGCCATTGTTCTCTTGCTGGTCATGTTCTACGTTCTGGATACCCGTCACTTTCGCAAGCAATCGGCTCCCGAGCAGGAATTCGCGCGCATGCGCGATTGGGTGAACATTGACGGCCAGATCAATTTCGTTTTCTTGGGGTTTATTCTGGGCGCGGTCTTGTTGGGCGCGTATCTTCCCGAAGATCAAGTGTGGATTCGCGAAGTGATTATGCTCGCTGCGGCCGCCGGTTCGTACTTCGCCACACCAAAGAAAATCCACGCGAGCAACAACTTCAATTTCCACCCGATTCAGGAAGTGGCCATTCTCTTTGCGGGTATTTTTGCGGCTATGGTTCCGACTCTGGATTGGCTCGCGGTCAATGCATCACAAATCGGATTGACGTCGCCCGGCGGCTTCTATTGGGCAACCGGTATTACATCCTCTATGCTCGACAACGCCCCTTCTTATCTGAATTTCCTCGCCGCGGCCATGGGATTGGAAGGCTTTTCCGTGGACGATAAAACGCATATTCTGGATTGGATCGCCACCCACAGCCACATGCTGCGTTCGATCTCCATTGCGGCGGTATTTTTCGGAGCCGCCACCTATATCGGCAACGGCCCGAATTTCATGGTCAAATCCATTTGCGACCACGCGGGTGTGAAAACTCCGACGTTTATCGAGTACATTTACAAATACACGCTGCCGTTCCTGCTTCCGGTTCTGATCATCACGTATTTTCTCGTGAGATAATTTCGTGCGGATTACCCATTTACTCATCATAGCGATCTTGCTGTTCGGCCTAACCGGATGCGATTTGTTTTCCACGCGCGATCCGGAATCGCCCGTGAGTGGTCGCAATACCTGGGAAACTCCGCGCATTCCGATGGACGTGCTCGACAACATGCGCGCCGCGCTCATCGAACGCGACGCCGTGAATTATCTGCGCTCATTTAGTTCAACGCTGTTCCATTTCGAAGCGGACGCCGTGGCTCTTTCACGCGATCCGGCTCTGGCGGGATGGGACTACGCGGACGAATCACAGCACATCAACCGGCTGTTCAGCGAGGGTACGCTTTCCGGTGACAGCATGCTTTCCGTAATTTTTACGACGCCGGAAGTGACCATGATCGGCGACAGCGCGCAGATTCATTCGCTCTATGAATTGGCTGCGGGAGTGGCGTTATCCGGTGTGCCGCATCGTTTCGCGGGCACGGCGGATTTCACATTGCGCGTCGGCGGCGACGGCTATTGGCAAATCGAACGATGGCGGGACACCCGCACGGAGGACGAAGCGACGTGGAGCGATTTCAAATCGCTGGTGCGCTGACCGGCGCGCTGCTTCTCTTTATTTTTACGGGAAGCTGCGTGAATCCGTTCGCTCCCTCGCTGCGGGGCGGAGGAGAATCGCTGTGGACCGACGCTTCCACCGTCGGCGGTTTGCTGCAGAATTTCGAAACCTCCTACCGTCTTGCCGATTCTCTGCA
>RPQS01000223.1 GCA_003818605.1 Candidatus Zhuqueibacterota bacterium
CCTGAGCGCGTACACCGCCGCCGACGCATTGCTCGCCAAGATTATTCGCGGAAAAAACGGAACCCCCGGCCAGCGCGCCGGGGACGATGCATAAAACCGCTGTTAATACGAATAGGATGATTCGGTAAGCCAAATCTCAAGTCTCGGATGCTTTGTGGAATCGGCCGCAAGATGATTGTAAAAAACCTGCCGGGCAATAAACGAAAGCTCATTGCTGGCTAAAATCTGCACTCCGCCGTTTCGAGTCGGTTCGGAAAACCAGTTCGATACCATGCTCGTTACGTCCAGAGAGAATATCGTGTTTGTCGCATCCCAGGTTCCGGATGAACTGCTCTCTAATCCTAAATTGAAGGAATCCGGCTCGGTCGAATGCGCCACCCAGTTCGTGTCGTCTAAAAATCCGTTCTTGAAAAGAATATTCTGGCCTTCATAAGTGATCTGCGCCGGATCGAGAGTATCCGCCCACACGCGAAGGATGGCCCGGCTTACGGATCGCGTGTAATTGACCAGCAGCGTGTCTATCGGAAACAGCAAAGCTGATCGTCCGGCAATTCCCTGACTCACAAATAACCGGTCCGGCGGGCGAATTGTCGAATCAATCACCAGATAAGCGTCATCTATAGCCGTCAAATCAACGGAGAGAGTTGTGTCCGTCCAATTTCCGTCGTCATCTTCAGTCCACCACGTTCCCTCCACCTGCAGAATCGGATACAGCGTTTCATCCGTTCCCAGCGGTTCGGAACTGTAGAACTCGATAAAAGCATCGCTGGATCGCGGCTCGAAAAGCAATCCATACGTCGTAGTGTCTCCTGCCAGCCATTTGCTCCACACTGCGGCGGGAACATCGAAGGTGAAAAACGTGTCGGTGGCGCTGACTAAAATCGAATCCAATATCGGATAGCTTTCCCGATTGGGAAGTGAGCCGGGAACGAGATCTTCCTCTTCCCACGATTCGGTAATCTCGCGAACGCGAACCTGCAAGCCCGCCGCGTCATCAGGCCACACCCGGTTCCGGTGGAAACGAATGGACATCTCATCCACCAGAACGCTATCCGGCAAGTCCGTGGCCGGATCAAAGCGGATGGCAAAAAAAGCAAACAATCCCAAGGCGTTCCCGACTTCCAGAGACGGTCCGTATCCATTGGTAAACTCGGGAGTCCAACTCGCGCTGGCGGTAGCCGTACCGCTGACCACGATGAACGTGTCGGAGGGCACACCTGTAATTGCGCCGGCACCGATATCGGTTTCCCGCTGCGCGCAGCCCAGCACCAGTAAAAAAATGCTGATGAAAATGAAAATTCGCGTGAGGTAGGTCAAAGCGGAGGTGGTAAGTGAAGAATTATCAGTTAGTAAAAACAACTTTCATTCAATCCAATATACAAAACAGCTTCATAATTGTCAACTAATTAGGAAGAGGATAGAAGGACGGATCATCCGCCCCCCTTCGCCATCAGTTCAAAGAACTCGGCATTCGATTTGGTATCCCGCATTTTATCGAGCAGAAACTTCATGGATTCAACCGGATTGCTATGATCCAGAACTGTTCGCAGG
>RPQS01000224.1 GCA_003818605.1 Candidatus Zhuqueibacterota bacterium
CGTTTGTGCCGTCCGTACCGGAGCCGGCAAGTCGCAGACCACGCGCCGCGTGGCCGAAATCCTCAAAGCGGCCGGTAAAAAAATTGTGGCCGTCCGCCACCCCATGCCTTACGGCGATTTGGTGAAGCAGCGCGTGCAGCGTTTCGCCTCCATCGCCGATCTGCACAAGCAGAAATGCACTATTGAAGAAATGGAAGAGTACGAACCCCACATCGCCGCCGGCTCGATCGTCTATGCCGGAGTGGATTACGAAGCGATTTTACGTCAGGCCGAAAAAGAGGCCGATGTCGTGTTGTGGGACGGCGGCAACAACGATCTGCCCTTCTTCCAGCCCGATGTCTTCATTACAGTGTGTGATCCGCTCCGCGCCGGTGATGAAATGAACTATCATCCCGGTGAAGCCAATCTGCGCATGGCGGATACCATCGTGATCAATAAAGTGGACAGCGCGTCGCCGGAACAAATGGCCGCGGTTCGCGCATCCATTGAAAAAGCGAATCCGCAAGCGATGTGCATTGAAGCCGCTTCCCCGTTGACGGTGGAAAAACCGGAACTGATTCGCGGCCGTAAAGTGCTTGTCATTGAAGACGGTCCCACCTGTACCCACGGCGGCATGAAGTACGGTGCCGGTGTGGTGGCGGCGCGCAAGTTTGGTGCCGCGGAGCTTGTTGATCCCCGCCCCTACGGAGTCGGCACCATTGCGCAGACGTTTAAAATCTATCCCGGAATCGGAACCTTGCTTCCGGCAATGGGGTATAGTCCTCAGCAGATCAAGGATTTGGAAGCAACGATTCGCAAGACTCCCTGTGATGCCGTCGTCATTGCCACGCCCATTGACCTCTCCCGGCTTGTCAAAATCCGCCAACCCATGTTGCGGGTCGAATATCAATTGCAGGAAATCGGCAAGCCCTCTTTAGAGGATGCCCTGAAACCTTTGATTTCCCGGCGCAAAGCATCCAGCCGAAACCGGCAATATTAGGACTTGACAAGTTCGCGAAAAGTCCGTATAATTAAAGGTTAAGCAAAACCGAACGCATCTTTATCGCCTCGGTTTCATAACTTTTTCTCTTTGATTTATCTTGATATAATAGCAGGTTTACCCGGATCTGCTGCTATCTTCCCTCGATTTTCTTGGTGGCTGTAGCTCAGCTGGTTAGAGCATTGGATTGTGGTTCCAAGGGTCGGGGGTTCAAATCCCCTCAGCCACCCTTTTAAACCGAAGGCTGTTTTTCGGGAAAACGAAATTCCAACATCCTCCGGTTTGGCCCCATCGTCTAACGGTTAGGACTCGAGATTTTCATTCTCGCAATCGGAGTTCGATTCTCCGTGGGGTCACAGGAACCCGATACGAGTTGTATCGGGTTTTGCGTCTCTTGAGCAGGCATAAAAAAGCCCACCGAAGTGAGCTGAGATAAATCCGTGACGTAGGACGACGCGCAGATCCCGGATTCTACGCGGGAACCGGTGGGGAGGCCGAAGGTTCCTTTTCTTCGATTGCCGGTGTCGCTTCGAGTGCGGCTTTTGCGGCTTTCTGACGGGCTTCCGTTTCGTAGCTGACGCGAATTAGAAATGCGGCCAGCGGCCAAAAAATGAAGCTCATCGAGTCGTGTTGCCAGGCGCTGCTGTAAAACATCCACGCGACGTATGCCGCCGTAATGGCTTCGAGGAAAC
>RPQS01000001.1 GCA_003818605.1 Candidatus Zhuqueibacterota bacterium
AACATAAACGCCCGGTCTGTCGTACAACGGATCGCACTCAACAAAAAACACTTCGTGGCGGCGGTTGAGTACCACGCGTCTGAATCTGTAGGGCTGCGCCCTCCCGTGAAGATCTATGGTGCGTGCCGTCAAGAGAGTGGCCGACGGAAAATCGAACTGATCGAGGTCAATAAAACCGTAAAAAGGCGTGACGATTCTGACGTCACATCCCGCCGTCGCCAAAGCCGCCGGCAAAGCCCCGCTGACATCCGCTAACCCGCCCGTTTTACTAAAGGGAGTAACTTCCGATGTGACGAAAAGTACTTTATACACAATTCAGTCCTGATCGTTGTCGGATGCTAAACGTACGAGATTGCGGCCGTGCCGTTTCACCCAATAAAGCGCCTTGTCTGCCCGCTCAATCAGGATGTCGGGCGATGCCGCACTGCGATTATCCGTTACGCCACAAGAAACGGAAATAGACCCTATTGTCTCGCCGTCTTCACTGATAAATCGCTGCGCCTCTACAGCCTTGCGGATTTTTTCAGCCACAATCATCCCGCCGTCGGCCTCCACCTCGGGCAGAATCAGCGCGAATTCATCTCCGCCATAGCGGGCTACAAAATCAATATCCCGCACGGAATTCCGAATCGTGCGCGCCGTCTCGGCCAAAACTCGGTCTCCCGCGAGATGCCCGTATTTGTCGTTATATCCTTTAAAATCGTCTATATCTATCATGAGCAGAGTCATGCTTTTATTATAACGAAGGGCTCGCTGGTATTCCGTTCTTAGCTGGTCTTGGAAAAAGCGATGATTAAACAGATTGGTCAAACCGTCCACGGTTGCCATACGCTGCATGCGAAGATGCGTGCGAATATGATCGAGCAGAATGGATAATTCCCGGCGCAGCAACTCCAAAGCCTCGACTTCGCCCGCGAGGGGATACAGAGTTCTGCCATAGAATATTTTGATAATTCCCAAGGGGCTGGTCCCGCACGTTAGCGGAAGGAGAAATCCGGATTGCAGACTTTTTCCCGCAGTGGAAGTGAACTGAATGTCCGGAGCTGATTTCATTTCCTCGACAAATAAAACACGTTCGCGTCGGAAAAGAAGGCGCTTCAACCGCGGGGTAAGCGTCAAGGTAGACCAATCCTTGTCCAGCGCAGATTCCATCCATGTCCAATCCCGCGCTCTGCCGGGCCAGAAATCGGCGGGATTTTCCAACTCTAATTCATACAGCACCGGCGACAATAAATTGCGGATCGTTCTACTCAGAGTCAGAAAAAGCGGCTCACCTTCAAGATCCAACTGGTTGACGGTTTGCATCGTTCGCAGCACATTGCACTCAAGATCCAACCACGTCATTTTTTCGGCATCCTGCAGCACATCCATTAGAGGAGATAATACCGCATCCTCCCGTTCGGAATCATCGGCTCGGATTGTCTGCTACGCGGCATCGGTCCACATGCGGAACTCCTCCATCGCATCGGAGTCTTCCGTGAAAGCAATGCTGAATCGTGTCTGCGACGGTTGAAACGGCGAGTAGGAAAGTGAAGCAGATTCCGCAACGCACAATACATGATCGGGATCGCGAACCGTCACGAAAGCTGTTCCTTGCGATCCCTTCTCTGTCTTGCTGAAGGGGAAACCTAACGACCGCGCCAGATCCAGCAGCCTGCGGAATTGTCCGTCTGAGCATCGGAATTGGCGCCATGCGTCGGCGTTGGGAGATTGGCTAATCCGCCGAAAGATCGAATCCATCCGGAACCTTCTCGGAATTCTCTGAAGAAAAGAGGGCTGCCAGCCAGTTTTTCAGCCACCATGCATTGCGAACAGCTTGACCGGCATGGCAGTTGTTGAAAAATATTACAGCTCGATGTACAGCAGGTTCAGAAGCCAACAGTTTCTTTCCAATATCAATAAGCTCTTCTTCTTTATAGACATAGTCATATCGGTCTCCTGCGGTGCGATCATACCACGCTTGGCGGTTTCGGCCGTGCAGACGAACATATAACAAATCCGAAGTCGTTATCATTTCAAATGGCATTAAATCGGGAAGATCCGGTTCATCGGGACACACCCATGTGAGACCGGATTGGCGCAGCGGCGCGGCGATGGATTCTCCGAGCCAGCTTCGACTTCGGAATTCGATACAAAGTCGGATTCCGTCGCAGAATTCGGGCAGTTTCAAAACATAGTCCAGATTCTGCGAGTTATAGCGAAAACCCGCGGGAAACTGCGCCAATAATCCGCTCAATTTATCGGAACACCGTAACGGCTCAATCGCTGAAGTCAATTGCTGAAGAGAACGATCCGGCTTTTCCTGCTTGTGAGTTACATCGGCATGTACTTTAGCCGTAAATCGAAACTCCGGTGGAGTCCTGCGGTTTATAGACTCAAATGTGGCAGGAGGTGCAATTCGATAATACGTGCTGTTGATCTCGCCAACACTAAATCGTGCCGAATAGTACTCCAGCCACTTCGATTTAGGTACCCGCAACGGGTAAAACGTCCCGCGCCAGTCTTCAAAAAGCCAGCCGGAGGTGCCGACTTCAATATCTTGCGGTTGCATCGTTGTCTTTCCAAACAACGCGTCCGGCAATGAAGACGGCCGCCGCCCGCAACTCACCGAAATGATAGGATAGGGATTCCAAATCGGGCACGTTCCAAAGTGCAACATCGCCGCACTTGCCGGCTTCCAATGATCCGATTTGTGAATCTGCATCCAGAACCTTCGCGGCATTCAGAGTGACTGAATTCAGCAGTTCTTCCGGCGTCATTTTACAGTATATGGCCGCAGCGGTCATACAGAAAGGCAGCGATTCGGTCATGGCTGAACCGGGATTCATATCGGTGGCAATGGCGATATCCATACCGAG
>RPQS01000002.1 GCA_003818605.1 Candidatus Zhuqueibacterota bacterium
CCGTTTCGCATATCCGGCGGCTCAGACTCCAGTCATGCGCGCGTCCGGTGCCACCCAGCGTTTTCACTTCGAGCTTGGGATTTCCCGAATCGAGCAACAGCCCGTTCACGTGCGGTGCAATGGAAACAGCTTCCGCAACGGATTCCGGCCCGGTTATATGAATCACCTGTACGATTGCGATACCCGGTAGGGCCGTTCGCAGCTCTTCGTAGCTGCCGTCTATAAGCCGGTCACAGAGCTGAATGGTGCTTGTGCGGCAGCGGCGATGCTGCGCAAAAACTTCCGGAACGGTTTGCTTGCTGGTTAACAGAAAAGTAGATACTGCCGGAGGAACTCGAGCGGCAATTTCGGAGATCAATTCTTCGGAAATTACACCGGGTCCGCTGGGCATGTACGAAACCAGACCGAGCGCCGAGGCCCCACAGCGTACGGCAATCTCCATCTCTTCGATAGATGTAATACAGCAGATCTTGATGCGCGGAATAATGTCCATGATTGATACCCGGTTCGATGGTGTCGCCTCAATACTACCACTATTCGAAAACAATAGCAACACTTTCCGAGCATATTCCGATCTCCTGTTGTCATCATAACAGAAGCGGCGCCCCCGCCGGGCGCCGCTTTCGCTTTTCACACGCAAGCCGCTTCACAAACAAGGAAGAGGAGAATAAACCTTGCCGGGAAGTGCTGTTTCGTGCTACACATCAGATGTGTATAGAGTGGCTCTTCGCAGCCTACTTTCTCGCCTTGGAATAGGAATCGCCGATCCTGTCCCAATCGAGATTCTTGAGGAAGGCATCAATGTACGCGCCGCGATTCACGCCATGATCCAAGAGGTATGCATGCTCATAGACATCGAGAGCGAGCAGCGGTTTGAGATCCCATGATAGATAGGTATTCTGTGAATCTCCCACCCAATTAACCAGTTTCCCCACCGCCGGGAACCAGACCGTCCAAGCCCAGCCGCGCGCCGATAGCCCGGAGGCTTTCAAATCCTTCAAATACTGCTCGACGCTGCCGAAATCTTTCTCGATTTGTTTCCGCAGTTCACCCTGCGGTTCGCCGCCATTTTTCTTCAAATGCGAAAAGTATATCTCATGGTTCTGCATGCCGCCGACGGCAAAACTCAGTTCCACCTTCAGGGCGCGAGCGTCGCTGAAAACTTGGTTGGCTGTGGACAGATCCACTTTAGGCAGCTTTTCCATGACCTCGTTCGATTTATTCACGTATCCATTATAGAGCTTGAGGTGTTCCTCGACGGTCTTCTTCGAAATTCCATCCAGCTCGAAGATGCCGGTTCCGAAGTCTTTGGGAGTAAAGAGCATGGGAAGTTCCTTAGCTTGGTTTAATCTGACTCAATCTATCTGATTGAACTTTACACGCATTAGCCAAAAGAGAGGTTCCAAGAGGGATAAAATATCTTTACGACTTAAAAAACCTCAAGAATTCAACCACAATTGTGATATTTAGTTCAATGTTATATCTATCGTTCCGCGAATCGGACGTTTTTACTAATAATTAGCCGATAGAGATGCTCACAAACTTGTTTCTATTCTTTTTGTACCGGTATTGACATTTGATCTCGGACGCTATATATAATTGGAGAGGGATATATTTATCCCACTTTCTTCTGATCTTTCTGGAACCAATACCCCACGCAACTTGAGCCGGGGGTCCTTGCCCGGAATCCAACCTTTCAGCTCTGCTCCTTCCACCGGTATCGCCGCACATTCCCACGGAATCGTCAGCCTCTAAACCGTGAGTTCCTATCCTCATCACAGAAAAACCGTCGTTTCGAGTGCATGTAGCACCTTTCACGGGAAACCGTAAGGAGGAGATATGTCTCGATGCTTGTTGGCTGTGGTTTTGGGAATTGGACTGTGCGCGCTTTTCTCTCCGCCGTCATCCGCACAATGGATAGTCAAGGACGGCTGGATTGACTATTGTCTGCACAATGTAGGCGGTTCGGAGTATCAATCCGACGGCATGCCGGATTTTTGTCAAAGGCAGGATAACTGGAAAAACAACCATAATCCACCGCAATGGAATTGGTGCGGAGTTGTAGCCACGGCCAATTGTCTTTGGTGGTTCGATTCAAAGTTCGAGATGGTGAAGTGTAAATCGCTGCCGCCGGGGACGCAGGTGAGACCGCCAGCCATCAGCGATCATTATCCGCTGGTCTACAACATTATCGCAAGTGCACGTGACGATCACGTTCCGGCTAATGTTGTTACGTGGATTACGGCATTAGGCAATGCTTTCGGAGCAATTCCGGCAGCGGGAATGACCGCCAATCAGCTGAAAACGATGATCGAAAACTGGCTGGCTTTGCCGCAAGTTAATCTTTGGGGCCACTATCAAGTCACCATCATCGGACATCCGTCGTTCGAGTTTATCTGGGCGCAAGTGGACAGCAGTCAGAATCAAATGGCTCTGTTGGGATTCTGGCAGCTGCATCCCGGGAATCAATGGGTACGTTTTGGCGGTCATTGGGTAACCATCGCCGGTGCTGACAACACGCCCGGAGCACGACAGATCTCGTTCTCCGATAATTGTATAGACAATGCCGAACCGCCTGCAATGATGCCCGGAGCCATCTGGGACGGGTGGATCATCGCTCACATTCATGGTCCCCATGCCGTCACAGTTCACAATGATGCGGGCAATGTCTCGCATGACTATTATTCCG
>RPQS01000003.1 GCA_003818605.1 Candidatus Zhuqueibacterota bacterium
CCAATAAATCCATTTCCGTGACCGGCGGTGTGACCTTTGATAATATTCTCAACACATACCGCCTGCAAGCGGAGGGACTGATTGCCGGCGGCGTGGATTACTTACTGCTCGAAACGCAGCAGGATACAATCAACATCAAAGCCGCGTTGATTGGAGTGGATGAAGCCATGCACCGCGTGGGGCGGCGCGTTCCTCTGGCCGTGTCGGTTACTATAGAACTGAACGGTACGATGCTCGCCGGGCAGAACATTGAAGCGCTTTATTACACGCTGGCTTCTCGCGACCTTCTCTATCTGGGAATGAACTGTGCTACCGGTCCCGGCCAGATGACTGATCATTTGCGCACACTTGCGCAGCTTTCGCATTTTCCCGTATCGTGTGTTCCCAATGCGGGTATGCCCAATACGCAGGGCAAGTACGACGAGGGGCCGTCGCATTTTCACGAGCATTTCGAGCGATTCTGTACGGAAGGTTTTGTGAATCTGATCGGCGGCTGCTGTGGAACAACAGCGGAACATGTTCGCGCCATGCGCGAAGTGGCCGACCACCATCGCCCGCGCAAACCAAATCTCAAATCCGTCCGCCGCGCATTGGCGGGCAATGAACCGCTAAAGATTGACGAATTCATTCGCCCGGTATTTGTCGGCGAACGCACGAACGTAATCGGTTCGCGCAAATTCAAACGTCTGATCGAGGAAAATCAGTTTGACTTAGCGGCGGAAATCGGCCGCGATCAGGTCATGAAAGGCGCGCACGTTGTAGATTTATGCACGGCGAATCCGGATCGCGAAGAGCTGCGGGATTTTCTGGCCGTGCTTAAACCGCTGCTTCGGAAAGTGCGCGTTCCCGTAATGATTGATACAACCGATTCGCAAGTTGTAGAAGCGGCGCTGCGGAATATTGGTGGCAAGGCAGCCATCAATTCGGTCAATTTTGAAGAAGGGGAGAAGCGGCTCGAAATCATCTGTCCGCTCGCGCAAAAATACGGAGCCTCCGTTGTCTTTGGTTTAATTGACGAGGATAAGGAAGCGGGAATGGCCGTGACTTTGGAACGGAAGCTTGCCGTTGCTGAACGAGCATTCAGAACATTGACGAATAAGTGGAATTTCGATCCGGGCGAGATTATCTTCGATCCGCTCACCTTTCCGGCGGGCACGGGAGATCCGAACTATTTCGGAGCCGCACGAGCCACGGTGGATGCCATCGGCGAAATCCACAAACGATATCCGGACGCCTTAACTCTGCTGGGAATTTCTAATGTGAGTTTTGGTCTTCCGGCGGGCGGACGCGAAGCGCTCAATTCCGTATTCCTCTACGACTGCATTCAGGCCGGATTGGACATGGCCATTGTCAACACGGCTGGTATCAAACGCTATGCATCGCTCACAGCCGAAGAAATCCGGTTGTGCGAGCAAGTTCTCTACAAGGGAGACTCCGCATCTATCGCCGCGTTTGCAGCTTTCTATCGGGACGCCAAGACCGAAAAGCGGACGGATGAAGATGCGCATCTTCCGGCTGAAGAGCGAATAGCACGACATGTGGTGGAAGGCACGCGGGAGGGAGTGGAGAAGCTCATGGATGAGCTGCTCACCCGCATGATTCCGCTGGAAATTATTAACGGTCCGCTCATGAACGGCATGAAAACCGTGGGTGTGCTGTTCGGAGCGAATAAACTCATCGTAGCCGAAGTTCTCGAATCCGCCGAAGTCATGAAAGCCTCGGTGGATTATCTGAAGAAGTTTTTGGAACCCGGTGCGGCTTCCGCCACGCGCGGCCGGATGCTGCTTGCAACCGTCAAAGGCGACGTGCATGACATCGGAAAAAATCTGGTGGACATGATTCTGTCCAACAACGGTTATGATGTCGTGAATCTCGGTATAAAAATTCCGCCCGATGTTCTGGTCGAAGCGGTCGGAAAACACAAACCGGACTTCATCGGCCTGTCCGGTTTGCTTGTCCGTTCTGCCCAGCAAATGGTCGTTACCGCTCACGACTTGCGTGAAGCGGGAATTGATCTGCCGCTCATGGTCGGAGGCGCGGCCCTCACGCAAAACTTCACGCTCACAAAAATTGCTCCCGCTTACGACGGCCCGATATTTTACGCCAACGATGCGATGCAGGGACTTTCCCTTGCCAATCGTTTGACGGATGAACGGGAGCGGCCCGCGCTCGAATCCGAATGGAACAGTCTGCGTGAGGAAGCGATGCGGGAAGTGCGGGAACAGACAGAGCACTTGCCGCCCGTTCCTTCTCAATCCTTATATGAAGAAGTAGACGTTCCTCCTCCGCCGGATTTGGATCAGCATGTCCTGTCAGATATTCCCATGGATGAAGTTTTTCCGCTCGTATCGCGGGCGATGCTTTATGGAAAGCACTTGGGTTTGCGCATGGCTTCGCAGCGGCTCGATAATTTACAGGACAAGCAGGCGCAGGATTTAAAGGCAAATGTGGAGCGTGTGCTGCGTATGGCGGAACGCGAAAAGCTGATCGCGCCGCGCGCGCTGTGGCAATGGTTTCCCGTTTATTCCGAAAATGAAAAAGTGACCGTTCTCGATCCAGTCACTCATAAAAAGCGCGTGGAATGGATTTTCCCGCGCGAACGCGTGACACCGTTCCGTTCCGCCGCCGATTGGGTGCGGCCTAAATCGCTAG
>RPQS01000225.1 GCA_003818605.1 Candidatus Zhuqueibacterota bacterium
ACAACGTACAGGTTGTTCTGGGGAGCCGCCAGCATTCTGGCGAATTCATATTGGTGACGATTCGTGTCCTGAAACTCGTCAATTAAAACGTGATCGTACTTCCGTTGAACGATCTCCAAGATATCCGGTCGGGCTGCGAATAAGTCCAGCGGCAGCCGTAATAAATCATCGAAGTCTAAAGCCTGCGCCATTCGCAGCCGTTCATTGTACACCGGCAAGAGTTCGCGCGCAATGCGATGAAAGGGATGCTTGCCGGATAACGTTCCGCCGTTTTTCATGAACGATAACCATGAGCGCAAGGTCGCGGGCGACAATTCGTCACGGGAGATTCTCTGGTCGCGCAGGATTTCTCCAAGCACCTGGTCGGTGTCATCCGTATCGTAAATCGAAAAATCGCGGGAAACGCCGATGGCTGCGCCATACATTCGCATCAACCGGGCACAGTAGGAATGAAATGTACCGGCCCAGGGGATCTCGCAGCCGTCACCCGCATAGCTGCGCAGACGTGATTGCAGCTCACCGGCCGCTTTATTTGTGAACGTGACAACCAGAACCGCATTCGCGTTCACTTCCTGCTGTGCTATCAGATAAAAAGCCCGCCCCGTCAATACGCGAGTTTTTCCCGACCCCGCGCCGGCCAGTACGATTGCCGGACCATCGGCCGCCGTTACGGCATCGCGTTGAGCGTCATTCAAAGAACGCAGAAAACTTTCAAGTCGTTTCTTCACTGATGAATTGTAAGTAAGCGTTAACCCGTCCGACCCGTGTCGGATCTTGCGGCTTCGCGACGGATGCGATCCAATTGCTGCTTGGCAGTCAAATGATCGGACAGCGTTGATGTAAAAGCATGAGTTCCGTCACCCTTCGCGACAAAATATAAATAACCGGTTGATTCAGGAGTCAGCGCAGCTTCAATGGAATATTTTCGCGGATTGTTAATCGGGCCGGGCGGGAGTCCCGGATTGCGGTAAGTATTATATGGACTATCCACTTTAAGATCGCTGTAGTACAGGCGAGCCGGGCCCTTTCCCAGCGCATAGGAAACCGTCGGGTCCGCCTGCAGCGGCATCCCACGCCTTATTCGATTGTGATAAACTGAAGAAATCGTCCTCGCTTCACTGCGCGTAAAAGTCTCCCATTCAATAATACTGGCTAAAGTGATTATTTCATGAAGCGTAAAACCGAGCCTCACCGATCGTTCAACCGCGCTATCCGGCAAGTGGTTGAAAAAATTGGCAACCATTCTTCGGGCAATCCGACGAGGATCCGTGCCGTTCGCGATGTAATACGTATCAGGATATAAATATCCTTCTAACGACGGCCCGTCCAGACCCAATTCGCGTACAAATAACGTGTCCTGCACAACCGACATGAAAGTCGTTGAATCTACGCTGAGTCGGGATTGCAGGATAGCCGCCACATCCATCGAGGTGATCCCTTCGCGGAGTGTAACGGGTATTCCCAGAGCCTTTGTATGGGTAAGATTATTGATCAAATCGAACAGGGACTGCCCGCTGGCCAGCTGCATGCTGCCGGCTTGAATCTTGGTATCCGCCCCCA
>RPQS01000226.1 GCA_003818605.1 Candidatus Zhuqueibacterota bacterium
CGATTATTGTAGACAAAGGAACTCCGGGTTTCCGGATTTTGGGGCGGGTGATCGGTTTGATGCGGAAACTGTAGCTGTCCCTCTGCCATCGGAGTTAATAAGAGAATCCGGCCTTTTCAGGCCGGATTCCGCATAGTGAGCATTCGGCGGCTCTTGACAAACCGGAACGGGTTACCTATATTCTATTTGTTCTCACCTTCCGGTGCGATAGACTCGTAGGTTTTACGACGCTGCGGGTCCATTTGCATCAACGCCTTCACCCCTTGAGGGTACCCCGCTCGCACCAGCGCTTCGGCGAATTCCCGGTGATTAATATCCAAAAATCGTTTTTGCACATCTATCGGCACTTTATCAAGCTTCACCAGCGCATAATAGAGATAATCTTTGGAAGAGCGGTAGTCTTTCAGCGTGTCGTAATAAATGGCGGTAGAATAGAAAAAACTGAGTTCACGGGCGGTGCGATTACTCTCATCGGTCTGTGCTCGGAGCATATCGCTGCGCTTATCCCAACCGAAATAATAGACCGAATTGGAACTCTGAAGGAAAATACCTCTCGCCCGGTCATAATACGTTTGCCCGCCTAATTTCTCCAACTTGTCATATTCCATTCCAACCAGAATCCAGATATAGAACTCGACGACGCTCTTGAACGGCTGGTATTCGTTTGCGCGGAAAACATAAGGCTGGCGCAGTCCGAATTCCCAGCGGGAGTCTTCGAGACGGACGTCTTGGGTGTTGGTGGCGATTAAATTGGCTTTGTATTTATCTTCCTGCACGCTGGCATTATATTCGGTGAAGTAGATGTTAATTTGGACGGGGAAATCATATTGGTACTCGTCCCGCGTCCATTCCTGTTTTTCCAGATAGACTCTGAGAAGTGAATCTATTCCGGCGAGTTTGGTCTGCGCCTCTTCGGGAAGGCGGGACGCATCCACGGTGATTTCCGGGTACACTAACTGGGCCGAGGCTATGGGGAGAAACACAGTCCACAGCAGCAATCCCAGAGTGGCGGCAAGGATGGTATTTCGAGTAGTTTGCATGGCTTAAGTATACGGATTGGGCAGGGGAAAGTCAAGCGCATGAACAAGGGCACATTTTTTCTGATGGTTTGGGCGGTGTTGGCCGGTCAGACTGCACAAGCCGCCTTCGAATTGACGGAGCAGGGACCGCGGGCAACCGGGATGGGAGGCGCGGGAACGGCTTTGGCCGGAGACGGATGGGCTGTTTGCCGCAATCCGGCTTTGGCGGTTGATCTGCTCCCGACGGCAGCGGTCGCGTGGTCACAGCAATTCGGCCTGCCGGAGTTGACGCGGGAATCCTTTATGGCCGGATTGGAGCTGCGAACGCAGCCGTTGGCGATTGCCGCCTCGACACTGGGAAGCGAAGTCTACCGGGAGAACGAGGTTGCACTGATTGTCGCGCGAAAGCTGGGTGAAAGAGTCACGGCGGGTGTGGAAGCGCGCGCGGACAATTTGGCCATCGAGGGGTATTCATCGGCCAC
>RPQS01000004.1 GCA_003818605.1 Candidatus Zhuqueibacterota bacterium
CATTGTGAAGCTGAATCACAACGAACTGCTCACGCTTCCGAATACGTATAATCAGATTGAGTTCGGATCGGTTCAACAGGCATTTGAATTGGGAGCGGCTGGTGTGGGCGCGACTATCTACTTCGGATCGGACGAGAGCGCGCGGCAGATTCAGGAAGTACGCGTGATGTTCGAGGAAGCGCATACGCTGGGCATGTTCACGGTGTTATGGTGCTACCTGCGCAACAACGCGTTCAAACACGAAGGTAAAGACTATCACGTATCCGCCGATCTCAGCGGGCAGGCGAATCATCTCGGTGTGACGATTGAAGCCGACATCATCAAGCAGAAAGCTCCCGAGAATAATGGCGGTTTCCCGACTTTGAATTTCGAAAAGGCCGTGAAGAAAGCCGTGCCGGAAGCGCTGCTGCCGGATCATCCCATCGAGTGGACACGCTGGCAGATGGTGAACTGCTACATGGGCCGCGCAGGATTGATCAATTCCGGCGGAGCATCGGGCAAGAACGATTTGGCCGACGCTGTGAAGACGGCTGTTATTAACAAGCGCGCGGGCGGCATGGGTTTGATCAGCGGCCGCAAGGCATTCCAGAAACCCATGAAGGACGGCATCGCGCTGCTGAATGCAATTCAGGACGTCTACATGGACTCCACAGTGACCATCGCTTGAGGATAAAATGAGTACACGTCTTGACCCCGAATTCCTGAAAATTCTTATTTGTCCGCTGTCGCGCGCGTCTTTGTTGCAGGACGGCGATACGCTGGTATCCACGGATGCGAAGACGCGCCGCCGTTATCACATTGTGGACGGCATACCCGACCTGCTCATTGACGATTCCGAGGAACTCAGCGAAGCGGAATGGAAATCCGTCATGGATCGTTGTGCGAAAGCATAGTACGATAAATATGGCGTGCGGAGAGGCGAAGAAGCTCGGCGAGAAATTGCCGGGCTTCTTTTTATATAGTGATCGCACGGAGAGAGAAGAATTATCGCAACCACGAGCCACGCGAGAAAGCGCTGTAGAAGTGAGTGCGGCGGGAGTTGGAGATGGGGCGGCCGCCGGAAAAGAAGACTCCGCTGGCGAAACCGATGGCCCGCTCACCATAGAGATCGCGGATTTCATCGCACGCCTGCGAAAGATCATCCGGCTCGGCGGGAACCACGAACAATTCCTGCTGACGCAGTTCGGAAACGGAAATCAGTTCGGCTACGTGCACACCCGTGAGACGGACAGGTTCCCCACGGCGATAGCTTTCATGAAACAGCTTTTCGACAACGGGATAGATGTCCATTTCGTGCTGAACGAACCGTTTGAGCTTGCAGCCGTGGAGCACCGTCTCGAAACCGCGATAACGGATTCTGACAGCCACCGTACAGCCCGCCATACGCGCGGAACGCAAACGGCGGGCGACCTTTTCGCAAAGCAAGTGCAGCCTGCCGAGCAGCAAAACCGGATCGGAAATATCCTGACTGAAGGTGTGCTCGTGTCCCATGGATTTTTCCTCGGGCTGCTCATCGGGCACGAGGACTTTGTCGCTGCCCTCGCCGCGCGCGATGCGCACGAGTTCCTCTCCGAACTTGCCCATCCGCCGCTTTAAAATGTCCACGGGAAATTCGGCCAGCTGCCCCGCCGTGCGAATGCCGAAACTCTCCAGCGTTCGCTGAGTGGCTTTGCCGACTCCGTGCAGATCGCCGACGGGCATATCGCGAAACATGTCCTCTACGCGATCCGCGGGAATGTACGTGAACCCGTCCGGCTTGTTCATTCCCGATGCGATTTTGGCCACAAGCCGGTTCGGTCCCGCGCCGATGGTGGACGTGAGTCCTTCCGACTCGACAATACGCCGCTTGATTTTCATGGCCAAGCCCTGCACTCCCCCATCCTTCCAAACTGTATCGGTGACGTCCATGTAGGCTTCATCCACCGAAACGGGTTCCACGCGATCTGTGAATTCGAGCAGACTTTTAAAAATGCGGGCGGAGACGTCGCAGTATTTGGAAACGCTCGAATGAACGAAGACAATTTGCGGACAGAGACGCAACGCTTCAGCGGCGGGCATTCCGGAGCGAATACCGAAGCGGCGAGCCTCATACGATGCCGTGACCACGACACCCCGGCCCGAAGGATTTCCACCCACAGCAATAGGTAAACCGCGCAAATGCGGTTGATGGAGCATTTCCACAGCCGCAAAAAACTGATCCATATCCAGATGAAAAATGATTCGCTCATTCATGAGTATTGACCTCACGTGCACGATTTGATACCGACACGACCTGCCGGATGTGCAGGTACGCTTCAACCGACGAGCGAGACCTTTTCGATTCTCCAATCGTGGCCGCGCTCATTGTAG
>RPQS01000005.1 GCA_003818605.1 Candidatus Zhuqueibacterota bacterium
CAAAGCGACGGCAAACCAACGTTGCCGACGCGAGGAATTCGACGATTCCCGCGGAGCATCCGGCTGTGTCATTGAGTCACTCCCGTCTGAATGCAAAGAAAACCCCATCGTATTATAACGACGGGGTAAAATGATTCAATCCTCACTCCGGCAGCCTTCAGTTTCCGCCCTTGAGTTCATCGAGCCGCTGTTGCGCAACTTTCGTCTCCTCAGCGTAGGGAAATTTCTTGACTAAATTTTCCCACACGGTTTTGGCTTCCCGGTTGTTTTTCAGAGCGCGATGGCAAAGACCAAGCTTCAGCATGGCGGCGGGCGTCTTGCCTCCCTGCGGATCCAACGCCGCGACGCGCTGATACTCTTCTATCGCTTCTTCATATCGCTTGCGCGCGTAGTACGTCTCGGCCAGTCCGTAACGGGCGTCGTCCGCCAAATCGCTCTTGGGGTTGTTCTCGAGAAACTGCAGAAATCCCACTTCCGCCAAGTCGTAGTTGCCCAAGCTGAGATCCCGCATTGCGGCGTCGTAATAATCCACGCCCAACGGCGCGGATTTCGTCGTATCCTCAGCCGCTTGGCGGCGAATAAACTCTTCCAGCGGAGCCAGCGTGCGATCCATGCGCGTCACGATCTCGTCCATCCGCGCGGCTAAACCTTCAATTCGATCCTGAAGCGCAGTGGATCCGTATTCCGAACGCGCTTTCATATCGCGCACCTGCTGGTCGAGATCTACCAGAGATTCCTGCACGGCCGCTTGACGCCATTTGAGGCTGTCCATATCCATGCGAATGGCGGAAACGTCCTCCTGAATGAGAAGAACCTGTTTCCGGGAAGCGCATCCGGTCAGAAGGAATGCTGCCGCGAAAAGGGCAACACCCATGCGGCAACGGGCGGAAGAACACGCGATTCTTCCGCCTCGCCGCCGAAAGCGTTGGATAAGCATAGGGCTGTGGACTATTTTACTTTGAATTCAGCGCGGCGATTTTTCGACCAAGCCGCATCCGTGTGACCCGGGTCGGCCGGCCGCTCTTCGCCGAAGCTTACGATGCTGATGCGCGCGCCGTCAATGCCGGCTGCAACCAGTGCCTTTTTAGCGGCAATGGCGCGGCGTTCGCCCAGTGCGAGGTTGTATTCGTTGGTTCCGCGTTCGTCGCAATGCCCTTCAACGCTGACCTGCCAGTCCGTCCAGCGGCGGAAAATCTCGGCATTCGTAGAAACCCGATCCCGCTGATCGGCACGGATATCACTCCGGTCGTAATCGAAATAAACGGCAATAATGCGCGCCCGGTCGGCATCCATCTGCGCTTGCAGTTCGCGCGCCGCCTGGCCGGTCGTGTCCGGAGCGGGCGGAGGGGTTACTTCTTCCACTTTCGGCGGCGGGGGAGGAGGCGTTTCTTTCGGCATCTTCTTCTTGCAGCCGGTAACGGCTACGGCCAGCGCGATCATACAGATCAGGATCACGGGCAGAATGCGGCGTGACAGTTTCGTGTCCATGTTCACTCCATGGTTATGGTTGTGAAAAATGTGTAGAACAATTGAAATGTTTTTTCGTTCGTTTATTTAAACCGCCGAAACGCCGCGACAAATAATCCGTAGCGCTAAACCGAGCGTTCCAGACGGAAAAAGTCGTTGGATTCGTATCTCAGAATTTTATGATATCCGAAATCTTTTAAATAGTTTTCGATGTCGGGATCGCTGAAATTGTTTTCAACAATCAGCAGCGGAACCTGCCAGCGGCGGATGTCAAAACCCTTGAGCACTTTTATTTCCGTTCCCTCGGTGTCAATCGTTATAAAATCAATCCGGGAGGGATTGAAAGCGACAACGCATTCATCTAAAGTCTTGACGGGCACTTCGACGTCGAACATCTTGGTGACAATGCCCTCGTGCGACGCAAGGAGTCGCTTGTCCACTTCCAGAGAACTGATCGCCTCGAAATTTCCCGGATTCAGTTCCGCTACGTGGAAGACGGCCCGTTCGGCGGGGACATCTGATACCGCGCACATCATGACGTTTTTGCGGTGCTCCCGCAGCGATTTTTCCAGCAAGGGATTGGGTTCGATGCACAAACAGTTCCAACCCTTGCGCTCGAAATGGAGCGTATTGCTGCAACTCACGCCGTCGGCGGCACCGACTTCCACACACGTCCCTGTTAATCCATGGGGCAAATGCTTTTCAATCAGATAATCCATCGGCGGATTGAACTGACCGTAGTAGTTGCCCAGTTTCCGCTTCACATACCAATAGATATTCTTGGGCGTCAATTTAGATAATTTCATCAGGCTACTCATAAGCCCAGAATCTGGGCTTTTCTCTTCGGC
>RPQS01000006.1 GCA_003818605.1 Candidatus Zhuqueibacterota bacterium
GCGCTCCAACGATAATTCCGATGACTCGCAAGTCGTCTAACTGCATGGTCGTCGGCTGCAGATCATGCTCTATCGTCCGCACTGTCTTCATGGGGCCGCGCGGGATCCACAATTTCAAATCCGGCTCTCAACCCTTTGCGCGCGGCTACGGCAATCACGAGCGTGCGAATCGATTTGGCGGTTTTCCCCTCCTTACCGATTACTTGCCCTAAATCACCGTCTCCTACATTCAGACGATAGAGATGCCTGCCACTCTCTTTTTCGGTGTGTTCCACCCGAACGGCATCCGGATTGTCCACCAGATGCTTAACGATAAAACTGATGAACTCTTCCATGATCCGATCATCCCTGCTGGCTGATTAGGCAACGATCATGCCGACGTAGGTGCGTCAGCGGGCGTATCGCTCGTCGCGGCACCACTCTTACGCTTGGATTTCTTCGCGCCGGCACGCCGCACTTCGCGGTCGGCGTTGGCGCTTTTCCATTTGGACAGGGCTTCGGCGATCACGTCGGGGGACGTTTGCCGCTTGATCATATCGAATTGAAGCAAAATTCCCTGCCGCGAAAGGAGATTGTGCACGGTATCGGACGGCACAGCGCCTTTGGAAAGCCAATTCAAGGCTTTCTTTTCGTCAATAGATACCTGAGCGGGTTGATGCCGCGGATGATAAACGCCAATCTGATCGAGATAAGCGCCGTCGCGGCGATTGCGGGAGTCCATTACCACGATCCGGTAATGTGGGATTTTCTTTCGTCCCACGCGGTTAAGTCTGATGCGAACGGACACGACAAGTTCCTATGGTTAGGTTATTATAAAACGATCATCGGCCGCTGAGAACGCGGCGCAATTGTCCGGGACCGGCCTTACGAAGCTTCTTCATCATATGGACCATCTGGTCATATTGCTGAATAAGGCGATTGACGTGCTGCACGGTAAGACCGGCGCCCATGGCGATGCGGCGGCGACGGCGCGCGTTCAGAATATCCGGACGCTCGCGTTCTTCCACGGTCATAGACAGAATCAGCGCTTCCAAATGCTTCAGTCCCTTTTCATCCACTTGGACGTTGCGAAGCTGCTGCCCAACACCCGGGATCATTCCGAGAAGACTTTCGAGCGACCCCATTTTTTTCAACTGCCGCAACTGATCTAAAAAATCGGTCAGTGTAAAATCAGCATGACGGAGTTTTTCTTCGAGTTTGGCGGCTTTCTCTTCGTCAACAACTTGCTGTGCTTTCTCGACAAAAGTGACGATATCGCCTTTACCGAGAATCCTGCCCGCCATCCGATCCGGATGAAACGGTTCCAGAGCTTCCAGTTTCTCCCCGGCTGAGACGAACTTCAGCGGTTTGCCGGTGACCGCCCGTATGGAAAGGGCCGCACCACCCCGTGTATCTCCGTCCATCTTGGTCAATACGGAACCGGAAAACTGCAACCGCTCATGAAAAGCGCGCGCTGAATTCACTGCATCCTGGCCGGTCATACCGTCGGCAACGAATAAAATTTCCGCAGGCTTCGTCAGTTTCTGAATGCGCTCCAGCTCATTCATGAGATCGTCGTCCACGTGCAGACGTCCCGACGTATCCAGAATGACCGGATCCACGCTGATCTTGCGGGCATGACGCAAGGCGTTATCGCACACGACGACCGGATCCTTGCCCTCCCCGCGAAATACGGGCACACCAATGGAATCACCCAGGATTTGCAATTGATCCTGAGCCGCCGGACGTTGGAGGTCTGCCGCAACCAACAACGGGCGTTTGCCTTTGGTTTTCAGATGCCGAGCCAGCTTGGCGCAGAACGTCGTTTTACCGGAGCCTTGCAGCCCCACGACCATGAACACCGTGGGCGGCGTTTGCGCGGAAACTAAACGGCTTTCCTTTTCCCCCAGAAGCAGCACCAGTTCATCGTAAACAATCTTGACAATGAGCTGAGCCGGAAGAACGGACTTAACAACTTCCTGCCCAATCGCTCTTTCTTCCACGCGGCCAAGAAAGTCACGGGCAACCTGGACATTGACGTCAGCGTCCAGCAGCACGCGCCGAATATCCTGCAAACTTTCCCGAATATTCGATTCGGACAGCTTGCCGATACCGCGCAAGTTGCGAAAAACCTGATCGAGCCGCGCAGTCAGATCTTCAAACATAGGTCAGCGGTAGCGCTCCGCGATGGTCTGAATCAATCCCGTCGTAGAATAGCCCTCTTTAAACGGAATGACTTCCACGCGACCGCC
>RPQS01000007.1 GCA_003818605.1 Candidatus Zhuqueibacterota bacterium
TCTTTGCGAACAATCTTCCTCCTTTGCCTCCTCGCTATGTCTTGGGAAGTTGCCGTCTGCCGGGAAACAATACGGGTTGCTCCTGTTCATCTGATGAATTGTACCGGGACGAGAATCTTGGATGAATCTGAACCGGATACGCTTTTCTATGACGACAACGGACAGAGTTTTTCTATCGGGTCCATCTCCCACTACTACAGCCTTGTTCGTTTCACGCCCTCCGCGGATTTTCAACTGCGCAGCATTTACATAGGCATCAGAGATAGTTTAGGTTCAATGGCTCCCTGTTCGATATGGGTGTATCTTCCCAACGGTCAGCGTCCGGGACAGGAACTTGCGGCGATCGTAATAGATCTGCAAGTCGGCGCGGCGATGTATGACATTACGTTAAGTGACGGCATTAACTTCTCCGGCGGGCAGGATTTCATGATTGTCGTGGGCCGATCGCCCGGACCATCGGGATGGTCACCGCTTCTGGATGGAGGGAGCACGGTAAACCGCAGTTATGTCACACTGGGAGACCGGGCAACCGGCGATTATCAGTCCATCCCTTATGATTTTCGCATTCGGGCGGGCGGATCATTCCAAACTTTCGCCGACGCATCGGTCGAAGAATGCTTTAATCTGGTGAACGGTTCGGAACCGGCTTTCCATGTGCAACCGGGGGACTCCACTTTGTTTAAAGCAAGAATTCGGAACGTCGGATTCTTGCCGATTTCATCTTGTGCCGTGCAGTGGACGGTTTATGATCGGTATGGGAACGAAGTATTTGCAAGTTTCAACGGAATCTGGGATCTCGAACCTGAATCCGAACGCGTTGCTGAAACCACAACGGCGTTTATCCCGGCGGCTGCGGGAGAATATTTGTGCATTAGCCGAATATCAGCCGAAGGAGACGCGGACAGCACGAACAACATATCATCCTTCCGCATGTTCGCCGTTCAAGGTTCGGAATGGTATCATTATGACGATTCGGAACCGGACGGGGGAGTGGTTCACGGACAAAACTGGATGATCGGTGTTTCCTTTCAGCCCGCCGCGCCGGCCCGGGTTGAAAGCGTCCGCGTGTACTGCATCACGTCCGGAGTGGCTGATGTCGGCATCTTCGCCAATGATGAGCAAGGTATGCCCGGATCAACGGCGCTCTGGACAGACTCACGATTCTTCAATGAAGGATGGAGTATTTTCGCAGTGAATCCTCCGTTGACGATAGCTGAAGGCGAAACTTTTACGGCGGCTTTCGTTTTCAACGGTTCCATCGCGCTAGGCAATGATTATGATTCGCCCAACGCTTCCGCCATGCCCCACATGAGCCGGATTGCCTGGCTGCGCGGAGCGACGGGCTGGCAGGCTGATCACAGCGGCAATTGGATGATTCAGGCCTTTGTGAGTCATGCGGAATCGGCTTCGCTCGATTTGCTGCGCGCTCCCGTTAAAAACTTTTCCCTTATGCAGAATTATCCGAATCCGTTCAACGCGACAACTACCATTGCCTACGAAATGCCGCACGCCGGATTTGTTTCGCTGCGCGTATTTGATCTTTCCGGGCGCGTGGCGGCCGTGCTGACCGAGGGCTTTGTTGAAGCGGGAAGCTATCGTGTGTCATTTGACGGCAGGAACACACCGTCCGGAGTCTATTTTGCCCGGCTAAATGCGGGAGCCTTCTCACAAACGAGGAAACTTGTGCTCCTAAAATAGGCTATATACGCATCCGACAAGCAGGCTCCTCTATAACGGGGGAGCCTGTTTGCTATAAATGCACTTAATGCGAGAGATATCATGCATTTGTTCGTCTGCTTCTGCATTGAAAATTGGTTGGGATGGATTTTAGTTGAGATTGCCAAGAAAAATAGTATATTCTCAGGCGTGAATTTGATAATAATCGGAATAAGCCGAGGTCATCCATGCGATTCTTCTGGAGTTGTCTT
Source organism: Candidatus Zhuqueibacterota bacterium (assembly GCA_003818605.1). Lineage (GTDB taxonomy): Bacteria > Electryoneota > RPQS01 > RPQS01 > RPQS01 > RPQS01. The sequence continues at coordinate 1,929 of RPQS01000007.1, forward strand.
CTTGTCACAATGGGATTAGTCGGATTGACTTGCGCCGCTGAAGTAACAGGCGCAGAGGGTGTTTGGACGGTTGGAAGCGGCGATGCCCGTGTGGAAATTTTGCGCGAGTCGGACAGAGTACTTAACGGCCGTATTGTGTGGCTGCGGATGCCGCTTTACGATGACAAAGATGCCGAAGCCGGTCAACCGAAACATGACCGGAACAATCCGGACGTCGCGCGACAAGGCGATCCGCTCATCGGTCTGGCGCTGCTCCGCAATTTCCGTTATGATGAAGACAATGTTTGGAAA
>RPQS01000008.1 GCA_003818605.1 Candidatus Zhuqueibacterota bacterium
ATCGGAGCTTTCGCGTATTTGCTGGCGGAAAACTACCGCGTGCTGCTCAGCGGTTTATTCATGCACCGCGCGATTTTCTGGCGAACGCTGATTTACAACATTGTGCGGTTGGCGGCGATCTTTTTTGCCGCGCGACAGCCGGATCCTTTTATGATGGTCGTGATTGCCGAAGTATGCTTGTATGGATTGTCGCTTTTACTCTATTATTTGGCTTATCGCCGGATGGTGCAGCCCAAGGTAGAGGCCGATACACATCCACAGGAACAACCTCCGTGGAAGCGGTTTGTTCGATATTCCGGGCTGAGTTATATCAATGAAGTGGGTGTGATGCTGCTCAACTCGGCCACGGATTTGTTTCTGGTGTCGGGTCTATTGGGCGGAGCGGCAGTCGGACTCTACGCGCTGGCCAGCCGGATTCTTTCGATTCTCAATAACGCGCTGCCGAGCAATTTTCTTTCGGGCGTCATCACGCCGCTGTTCTTCAGCGAATATGGGGCTTCCCGCGAGAACGCGCGTTTCGGCTTCACACTATTAGTGAAAATCAGTTTGCTGGCCACCATTCCCATGGCGGTGTGGACGGCGCTGATGGCCCGGCCGCTGATCGTGGAGTTATTCGATCCGCGCTACGGCGAGGCGGCCGGCCTGCTGGTCGTGATGGTTGTGTTTCTTCCGATGGAGACCTTGCGCTATCCGTTGGCCTTATTGCTTTTAAATGCGGAACGGAACGACTTACTGATCTATTCCAAGATTTTCGGAGTCTTTAAAATTCTGGTGGGATTGTGGCTATTGCCGATTTACGGTGTCATGGCGATGGCGTGGATTACGGCTCTGGCTATTGTGGGGCAGAATATCCTCAGCTACGTGTGGATTGTGACGATTTTGAAAACGAAAACGGATCTTGTCGGGGTGGGCAAATTACTGCTCAACGGCGCGATCTCCGCGGCACTGTTCTTTCCGCTCGCATCACGGTTTCACGGAGTGTTCGGCGTCCTGGGAAGTATTGCAGTTTATATGATCATTTATCTGGCAATCAACCTTGTTCACAAAACATTCCGTCCGGAGGAGCGCGATTTTCTCAATAAAAAATTGCCTTATCCGGTGTGGAAATTCTGAGACCGCTTGCAGACATAGGGCAGGCGGGCCATCGGCCCGCCCGTTTCATTTTCAGCCATGCCATGTACCGCTTTACTTGCGGCAAGTGGCCATAAGTCTGTGCTTGAGTCCGCAGAAGAGCGGAGTTTCGGCCAGCAGCTCCATCAGCAATTGCAGTACTAAAAACCAGCGGGGATGGTAAACATTGGGAACGCCCCAGCGGTAAATCCGGATATCGGAAAATCCGGCGCGGCGGAGGAAGCCGACTAATTTACGCTTGGTGTTGATGCGATAAGGTGCGGGGTAGGTGCCTTCGCTGGTGATGTGCAGCTTCTCCTTCAGCCATTCACGTCTTTTTACGGACAAGAACTTGTTGGGAAACATGAAGGGATTGAAGACGCTGTTGGTGTTGATGATGACCCGACCGCCCGGCTTCAGAATGCGGTGAAATTCTCCAACAACGAGTTTGGGATCGGAAATGTGCTCAAAAACCGAATCGCAATGAATGCCGGAAAAAGTGTTGTCGGCAAAGGGCAACGCTTCCAAAACTCCTTGCACACGCCAGCGGAGTTCGTTGTTGATTTTCATGTCTTCGGGCAGAGGGTCGAGACCGACCAGATAGAGCAGCGGAGTATTGCGGCGGGAGAGTGAAGAGCTCTGCCCGCACCCGGCATCGAGGACGAGTTCATTCTCCAAGCCGTCCGCCCACTCGGCCATGAAGGTTTTATTGTAGTAGGTGTTCTTTTCGGCCAGCTTGATCCAATAGGAACGAAAAATTTTGGGAACAGCGTTATACTGATTCTCGCGGGTGATTCGGAAGGCACCCTTGGGAAGTTCCTGTTTGGACTGTGAGGCAGAACTCACAACATCACTCCTTAGCGATTTACGGAATAACACTTTCGCCGTTGTCAGTCTCCCGATCGGCAACGGCGATTAAGCGGATTGCTATAAGATAATAATATTCATTAAATCCGCAAGAAAAAAGGCGGCCCGAAAGCCGCCTGGAAAGATTTGCAAAATTATATTATCCCAAATACGTTCGCAGCG
>RPQS01000009.1 GCA_003818605.1 Candidatus Zhuqueibacterota bacterium
AGCGTGAGCGTCGCTAATATAACGACCACTCCAGTCATCAGATAAATACCGCTGCGCAATCCACCGGGCAACGGATAGAGTAAGACGCCCAGCAAAGCATAGGGCATCATAAAAAATAAATCCGTCATCCGCTCCAGTACGACGCTGCCGAAGGCGGCGGTGCGGGACAAGCCGGAAATCTGGAACACCACGTGCGCGCGGTACACTTCCCCCATCCGGAAAGGCAGCACGTTATTGGCCATGTATCCGATAGACATCGCGGCGAACACATCCATGAAACGCATACGCACTATCGGGCCGAGCATAATCTGCCATCGCCAAGCTCGGACGGCCAGCGACGTAAAAAAGAGTACTCCGGCGCCGGCAATCGGGCTCCATCTGGCTCTGGCAAGAACATCACCGAGTTGAGAAATATCAAAACGCGGATGACCTACTAACGCTTCGCCAAACCCGCATTCCCCCGCGAAAAACCGACCGAACTGCGGAATAAAAAACGTCAGATAGAGAAAGAGCAGACTCAAACCGAAACTGATGATCAGTCGTGTCCAGCGCATCGTCACCTACTTACTCGTTCCCGCGCCGCGGAAGTCCAATAAATTCTCCGCGGGAACTTCGGGCGGCGTAAAAAGCGCCGAATCAATTGGACCATTCTCGTTCCACACCATAACCGAATAGTGCATCACCGTACCGTCGGGCGGCCGCAAATCCAAAGCGCCCGGGTAATCGCGATCTGCAGAAAACGTCAGAGTAACCGTTCCGCCCAACGTTTTATCAAAAGGTTCAAGAGTAAGAACGCGATCTCCATCCGGCCGATTTTCCAACTGAACGGCGCGGAAATTTTTTCGCGCATTAAACAACACTTCTTCCGGAAGCCAGTCGCTTTGCTCGGAGATGTTTTCCCGGATTAAAGTATTCTGTGTTTTCAGATATCGCCACTGCTCGCGGCCCGTTTCACATACGGACCATTCCGGAGTATCATGAAAAAAACGATCCCCTTTGACCCAGACAAGACGACCCTCAATCAGCGCGTTGTCCGATTCCGCGCGGGCTTCGTAGCGGATATCCAGTGAATTCAAGGCTTGCAAACGCCGTTCCAGCGTAGAATAGAGATTCTCTGCGGGTGTTTCTGCGCAGGCTAAACCCGTTAGGAGCAGCCAGAGAATTAAAAGAACGTTACTTTTCGGCAACATTGTCAAAGTAGTGCTCATCTACGAGAACTGCGCGAGCCTTGGAACCATCAAAGGGTCCGACGACTCCCGCTCGTTCCAATTGGTCAATGAGGCGCGCGGCGCGGCTGTAGCCGACTTTCAACCGGCGTTGTAAAATGGAAACACTTCCCTGTCCGGTGCGTACGACAATCTTTGCCGCTTCCATAAACAGCGGATCGCGGTCGCCGGGCCCTAAAGTCAAGCCGCCGTTCTCAATTTGTTCCTCTTCTACGGGTAAAAGCAGTTTGGAGCGCGGCGGAGACTGCTTGCAAATGTGAGAAATCAGCCGGGAAATTTCATGCGATGTGAGCAGAGCGCCCTGTAAACGAATCGGTGCGGGTTCTTCCGGATGCTGGAAGAGCATGTCCCCCTGTCCAAGCAGCATCTCCGCGCCATTCGTATCGAGGATCGTGCGCGAATCCACTTTCATTGCAACACGAAAAGCGATGCGCGCAGGAAAATTGGCTTTAATCACGCCGGTAATCACATCCACGGATGGCCGCTGTGTAGCCACGACCAGATGAATGCCGACAGCACGCGCTAATTGCGCCAACCGGGCAATGGGTTCTTCTACTTCGCGCGCGGCGGTTACCATCAAGTCCGCCAGCTCATCAATCACCACAACAATATACGGCAGCGGACATTCGTCGTTTTCGCCCGGATCCTCGCGCACAGCGTCGTTATATTCGGCCAATTGCCTCGACCCGCGTTCCGCCAACAAATCATAGCGGCGCTCCATCTCCACTAAACAGCTCTTCAGCACTTTAACCGCCTCATCGGGCCGTGTAATCACATACTCGGAAAGATCAGGGCGATGCGTGATATGGTGATTGCGGAGTTCATTATAGGCGGAGAGCTCAAGTTTTTTCGGATCAATGAGCACAAACTGCACGTCTTCGGGCGTCGTACGCAGCAGAATG
>RPQS01000010.1 GCA_003818605.1 Candidatus Zhuqueibacterota bacterium
CATCGCCGCCACCAGCATAAAATTCGCCGGATAAGACAGACTAATGGCGGCGCGAGACAAAGTCACAATTCCGTCTTCCAGCGGCTGTCGAAGGACTTCGAGAACATTCTTGTGAAATTCAGGAAGCTCATCGAGAAACAGAACTCCGTTGTGCGCCAAGGAAACTTCACCCGGCCGCGGAATCATACCGCCGCCGATTAAGCCCGCATCGGAAACCGTATGATGCGGAGAACGAAACGGACGCTCCGCCACGATGGCTTGTCCCGGCCGCATCATGCCGGCAACGGAATGGACACGCGTCGTTTCCAGAGCTTCATCGAGCGTGAATTCCGGTAAAATGGACGGAAGTCGGCGCGCAAGCATTGTTTTACCGGATCCCGGCGGTCCGATCATGATGAGGTTGTGACCGCCCGCAGCGGCGATTTCCAGCGCACGCTTTACTGAATTCTGACCGCGTACTTCGCTGAAATCCCCGATATCATGGCGAGCTTCGGCAAAAAGCGCATCACGATCTGCAACAAACGGCTGACACGGATTATCGCCATTCAGGAAATCCACAACATCACGCAGACTCGCTATGGGAAAGACCTGAATGCCCTGTACGAGAGCCGCTTCGCTGGCATTTTCGTTAGGGACAATGAGTCGTTCGATTCCTTCATGCTTCAAAGAACTGGCAATCGGCAATGCTCCCCGAACCGGTCTTATTTTACCGTCCAGAGCTAATTCCCCTAAAACTGCAGTAGAGGCGAGCCGGTCAACAGTCACCTGACCGGAAGCACATAAGATTCCTAGCGCCATCGGCAGGTCAAAGGCGCTTCCCTCTTTGCGGACATCGGCTGGAGCCAGATTTACCGTAATGCGGCGATTGGGAAAGACAAATCCTGAGTTTTTTATCGCAGCAGAAACGCGCTCGCGCGATTCCTTCACCGCATTGTCCGGCAAACCCACGACTGTAAATGCGACTTGTCCATTTTCGAGGTGGCTCTCCACTTTAACCTGATAGGCATCCACCCCTAAAAGCGCCGCAGAGAGAATTTCAGCGAACATAGAATTTTATATCGGTTTTTCCCAAATCCGCCACTTCTTATATGGTTTAGCGCCCATTCCCAGAGCGGCGTCGTTCATCATTCGGTTATCTTCGAGTATCCAGGAAAACTCGCCCCAATTGTATCCGGCTTCCGTTCCGAGTTTATAGGTCAGGTAATAAAATGCGAGATCCACTCCCCGACCGCGAAAATCCGGATTTACTCCCATTAGAATCACGCGCGCACGATGGATTTTCCGTAATCCGGCAAGCAGTTTGAAAAGACCCGTCGGAAACAGAGTTCCGTTCATCCGTTTAAAAAGCACGTGAATATCGGGCAATGCCAGACTGAAACCGACGGGAACGCCATTTTCAGATTCCGCAAAAAAGACCAGCCGCGGGTCGTAGATCAAACGAAGCGTCTGCGCCAACGTCTTGAGTTCCGCTTTGGTCATGGGAACAAATCCCCAATTCGCGGACCAAGCGTTGTTGTAGACGTCGCAGATGTATTCGACTTCTTGCCAGAAATTCTTTTTTTCAATCGGGCGGATTCTCAGTTTATGACGGGCTAACAGTTTGGCACCCGTTTCGAGAATCCGGTCGTTGATATGCCCCTGATGAAGCTCATAAGCGATCAGATCCTTCGCCTTCACAAAACCGCACGCTCCCACCAGATCATTATAGTACGGCGGATTATGCGTCATCATGACTACCGGCGGCGTCTCAAAACCCTCGATGAGCATGCCGATTTCATCATTCACCGAAAAGTTCATCGGTCCGCGCATCACGTCAAAGCCGCGCGCCGCAAGATGATCTCCCGCGCGATCGAACAGCGCGCGCGCAACATCCGTATTGTTGACACTCTCAAAAAAGCCAAAAAAGCCTACACGATCTTGGTGAAATTCATTGTGCAGGCGATTGATTACGGCGCAGACGCGACCCAGAGTTTCACCGGTTTTTCGGTCACGCGCAAGGAACGATTCCACTTCGCCATGTTCGAAAAACGGATTACCGGGTTTAAACCGTGATTTTATGTCTATCAGAAGCGGAGGGACCCAGGCAGGGTCAGAAG
>RPQS01000011.1 GCA_003818605.1 Candidatus Zhuqueibacterota bacterium
GCTGTAAATCAGCGATCCTTCTATCACGGCAAATCCCAACGCCTTCACGTAATTTTCCGTGTACAATTGCCCCCAGCCCGGAATCACAAAAGATCGCAGCATCGCGCCGGTCGGACTTTTCTTGAGTGGAACCTGTTCCGCGGCCGATAATGAACCGACTGCGGTTATGAAAAACAGGATCGCACAAACGCGCAGCGCAATCCGATTCATTCGACCAACGCTAAACACTCGATCTCCACTAACACGTCTTTCGGCAGCCGGGCGACTTCCACCGCGCTGCGCGCCGGGGGATCCTTCGGGAAATACCGCCCGTAGACTTCGTTCATCTCCGCGAAATCCGACATGTTCTTCAGAAAGACCGTGACCTTGACCACGGTGGCCATGGAGCCGCCGGCCGCTTCAACCACTCCGGTAAGATTGCGAAGAACCTGCTCGGTTTGTTCCGCCGTTGTCTTGCCGACAACTTGACCGGTCGCGGGATCCACCGGAATTTGTCCCGCCGTGTATACCAAAACGCCGCTGAAGCGAATGCCCTGACTGTAGGGCCCGATTGCCTGCGGCGCTTTGGCCGTGGAAACGATATCGCGTTTCATTTTTTAGGTAGATCCTTAAAGCTTGCGTCCTGAATGCGTTCGTCGTCAATGCGCTTGCCGCGGCGGCGCGGTGATCCTTTCACTCCCGTTTCGCGGCGCGACGGGAAAATAACGGCCAGCAAGTACCGAAACAGGAGAAACAGCGCGACGAAAATCAGTAAAATGCGCAGGAATACTCTCACGGCTCCACCGGATTATAGTACCGCGTCCCCACTTCATCCCGCCGGATTTCCTTCATCAACGCTTCCAAGTGATCGGGATTGGCAACATAATCTATCGCCGTGGCATTCACAATAAGCAGGGGTGTATCGTCGTAGTGAAAAAAGAAATGATTGTACGCTTCGTTCAATGTTCGTAAATACGCTTCGGAAATATCCTTCTCATACGGCCGGTTGCGCTGCCGGATGTTGCGCATCAGCCGTTCGGTGGAACTCTGCAGGTAAACGACCACGTCCGGTTTCCGGATGCGCACTTCCATGAGCGCCATTACTTTTTCATAGAGCGCAATTTCCGCTTCACTGAGATTGATGTATGCGAAAATGCGGTCTTTCGCGAATAGATAATCCGCGATAAGCAGCCGGTGAAAAAAATCCGGCTCCGGCAATTCCTGCTGCTGTTTGAAACGGGACAGCAGGAAAAACAACTGAGTTTGAAAAGCGTAATGGCGCGGGTCCTTGTAGAAGGAATCGAGAAACGGATTCTCTTCCGGATTCTCCAGCACCAACCGCCCGTTCAGTTTTTCCGACAGTAATTGAGCCAGCGATGTTTTGCCGACTCCGATTACGCCTTCGATTGCAATGTAGCTTGGTTCGCTCATGCCTTGTCAGTAAGATTCGGTGGCCGATGCGGCCATACTTGGAGCGTATCCGTACAGCTTTCTAATAGCTCGGTGAAAGTCAAACCGGACGTCGGATGCAGTCCATCCGGAATCAAATCACATAAGGGAATCAATACAAAACGCCGCTCCGTTAAACGGGGATGCGGTACAACCAGATCCGCGGATGTAATCCGCTCGGATCCCCACAACAGGAGGTCCAGATCGCAGGTTCGCGGAGACATCGGACTCGGGCGAGTGCGTCCCAGCGCCACTTCGATCTCAAGCAACAATTTCAGAAAATCCGCCGCGTCCCCGCGTCGTTCGATTTCGAGTACGGCGTTTAGATAAACGCCTCCGGGCGCTCGTCCCCACGGTTCGGTATCATAGAGGGAAGACGCCCGAAGTATGGAATACCCTTTCTCCGTCAGCTTTTGGCAGGAAGCGGAAAAATGCCGAATGCGGTCGCCTAAATTCGAACCAAAGCCGATATAGGCA
>RPQS01000012.1 GCA_003818605.1 Candidatus Zhuqueibacterota bacterium
TCGCTGGTCTTCATGGTCTTGATGTAGCCGTCGTATTCGCGGGGGAAGTTCGCTTTCCAAAGATCCGAATTCGGTTCTCCGGGAGCGATTTCCGTAAGGCGGTTGAAGGTCAGTTTGGCTTCCTGCTTGTGCTCGAAGATGCTGACCAGCAATCCGACTACGGCTATAGTCAGAATAATCGCACCGAAAAATATCAACCAGTTGCGCGCGGATGTGCTCATAGTAACCTCCGAAAGGGCGAAGGCGATTGTGGACAAATCTATCCAGTAATGTGAAGTAATATACATTGGTTTTCGACAAAAATCAAGAGGAAATGATTAATGTCCTTTTCGAAGGAGATTTTTCCGCCGAACATCAGATTCCGGGCACGCGAGACGCATGCCTCGGCGGAAATACGCCCCCCTTTCGGGCCTATCCTGAAATAACGAAAGTGCGTGTCTTTGATCGCCGAGCCGGGCTAAAAACTAGCCAACACCCTCCTGGGTGTTGGTCGCAACCCGGCCGGAATCGGTTTGTGCAAATCGAGATTATTGAGCAATTTGATTCATTTGAGCAAACCCTTTCGCTCAGCTTTCACACTATTTCGAGATAAGCCCGTATTCCCCCCTTATACTAAGGGGAAAGGCAAGAAAGATTGCGCGAGGATCTGATGATCCTCCTCGGCGAGAAGATACAGGGAGGGTCTGATGACCCTCCACGGCGCGGCTTGCGGTGAATGCATGGCGGCGGTCAGGCGACCAACACCCAGGAGGGTGTTGGCTAGTGTTCACTTCGGCGGAAATAATTTGGAGATAATATGAACCGATCCATACGCATCGCGCCTTCGATTTTGGCCGCGGATTTCATGCGACTCGGCGAACAAGTCAAAGAGTGCGAGAAAGCCGGGGCGGATATGATTCATTGCGACGTGATGGACGGTCACTTCGTACCGAATCTGACTTTTGGACCGCCGCTAATAGCGCAGCTTCACAAAACAACGAAGCTGCCTTTAGACGTGCATTTGATGATTGAAGCTCCGGAACGCTCGCTGGATGCATATTTCAAAGCGGGAGCGAACGCGATCACGGTGCATCAGGAAACCTGCCCGCATCTGCATCGCACTTTGAGCTATATTCGCAGTCTGGGAATTCAGGCGGGAGTGTCCGTCAATCCTTCGACGCCGATAGAAATGCTGGAACCTGTGTTGGGCGGTTTTGACATTTTACTCATCATGACGGTGAATCCGGGCTTCGGCGGACAAACGTTCATTCAAAGCATGCTGCCGAAAATATTACAGGCCGATTCCTGGCGCAAGGAAGGTGTGGCGGAGTTTTCCATTGCCGTGGACGGAGGGATTGATCCGCTGACCACGCCGTTAGTTGTAGAATCGGGAGCGGATCTCTTAATTGCGGGAACTTCCGTGTTTGACGGCAGCATCGGAGACAACATCAAGCGGTTGCGCGAGGCGGCATGCTGAATATTTTAGCGCAGCCTTATGGACCGTATCAAGTCAATACGATTTTGGTGTGGTGTGAGCGGACGAAGCAGGCGGTGCTGTTCGATCCGACGTTCGAATCGGAAGACATTATCGAGGAGATCGAGCGGCGCGGACTCACGCTTCGCTATCTGGTCAACACGCACGGCCACCTCGACCACATTGCGCTTAACGATGTTATCAAAGCGCAGTTTAAAGTTCCGCTTCTGATTCACGAGTTAGATCGTCCGATGCTCACGAATCCAATAAAAAATCTTTCGCTTTTAACCGGCGAACCGATTACATCACCGGATGCGGACAGGACGCTGAAGGAAGGCGATACGCTGCAAATCGGCGAGGATAATCTGCAAGTATTTCACGTGCCCGGTCACACGCCGGGATCGCTGGTGTTTTATTATCCGGGATTTGTAATTACGGGAGACA
>RPQS01000013.1 GCA_003818605.1 Candidatus Zhuqueibacterota bacterium
CGAATGCGGGAACCACTCTTCAGTCGCGCGATTTAAACATAAGCGAGTCTCTGACCTGTGCCGCGTTTATCAATCCGGATACCGGTTGGATTGCGGGAACGGGCGGATGCGTATGGCATGCGGTGAATCGCGACGAAACCTGGATTCAGCAGAACAGCGGAACAACGTCCGATTTTGATGCAGTTTTTTTCAAAAATGCCAACGAAGGCTATTTAGTCGGACAAAACGGAACCATTTTGAAAACCACTGACGGAGGGAATTCCTATGTTCCTATGGTCAGTGGTACACTGTCATGGCTGCGTGGGATGGATTTCGCAGATGAATTTGTCGGCTGCATCGCTGGAGACAACGGCACGATTTTGCGCACAACGGACGGCGGGGATACTTATACGCTGGTCGGGAGCGGTACGCGGGCTTGGCTGCGTGGGATAGATTTCGCAGATGAACTTGTCGGCTGCATCGCCGGAGACAACGGCACAATTCTGCGCACGACGGACGGCGGAGCCAGTTGGCAGCCGGTCAACTCCGGAGTGACCGGATTCCTTATTGATATCGAGTTTGCATCACCTCAAGCAGGTTGGGCCGTGGGCGGATCGGGAAGCATGGTGCGCACTACTGATGCCGGAGCAACTTGGTCTTCGAATCATATCGCGAATACCTGCGATTTGCGCGATATTCAGTTTCTTGACGAAATGCATGGATGGGTGATTGGCGATGACTGGCAAGTGGATCGCACGATTATTTTTTCCACGGAAAACGGCGGCGAGACGTGGACGGTGCAGGATAGTCTCGCTACATTCTATCCCAAGCAAATCGCTTTCACGGATCTCCACAGCGGTTGGGCGGTCGGCGCGGGAGGCATGCTTCTTCATTACACTGATTCGCTATCAACGGTGCCCGAAGATCATCCGGTTTTCCAACCATCCGAATATTCTCTGCAAGTCTTTCCGAATCCGTTTAATCCTACAACGACGATTTCATTTTCGATTCCTATCGCCGCGCATGTCAGCTTGCATGTGTTCGACATCACCGGGCGGCAGATTCAGACTTTAGCGGATCGCCGTTTCGATGCGGGAAAGTTTGACGTCGGATTCGACGGATCGGCTTTGCCGTCGGGAGTGTATTTCGCGCGCATCGAGGCCGGGTCTTTCGCGAAAACTCAGAAAATTGTTCTGCTGAAATAGTATTCGCCACCTTAATAAAGACTAACTTCCCGTCCAATTAATCGGAGAAGGAAACATGAAGATCGTGTATTTCCTCTGCTCATTGTGTGCGCTGTGTATCACCGCATATGCTCAGTATTGGGAATGGCAAAATCCTTTACCGCAAGGATACAGCTTATATGACATACAATTTGTTAATAGTTCAGTAGGGTATGCCGTAGGCGTTTGCGGGACGGTGATCAAAACAACGGATGGAGGAAATACTTGGTTTGGCCGGGATTGTCCGACCTCCTTGAGGCTCGAAAGATTCTTTTTTATCAACGAAACGCATGGCTGGGCTTGCGGCTGCGACTGGAGTATACCTGAGCAGGCCTGGATTTTCGGTACATTGTTCCATACGAGTGATGGTGGCGACACTTGGATACAGCAAGCAGAGCTTTTATCCGGAACATTTGAGGATGTAACTTTTACCGATACTCTAAATGGATGGATTGTCGGGGAGAATTATGGTGACGGCATAATGCTCCATACTTCAAATGGAGGGTCAGTCTGGAATATCGTTACCACAGATTCGTTGATGCCTCTGCGCGGAATCTACTTTCGTGATCCACTTCGTGGTTGGGCGGTCGGTACAGGCAGAGCATTAAAGACGTTTGACGGTGGAATCGTTTGGTCACTCTCCCAAGACACCTCACTTATAGGACTCAACTACATAACATTCATTGATTCC
>RPQS01000014.1 GCA_003818605.1 Candidatus Zhuqueibacterota bacterium
CCGTGGCCGACCGCGCAGAAACGGCAGGAGCGCGTGCAGATATCCCCCATAATCAGAATCGTGGCCGTGCCGCGATTCCAGCATTCGCCGCGATTGGGACACGCCGCCTCTTCACAAACCGTGTGCAGATGAAGTCCCTTGACCAGATCGCGCACGTTGTGAAACGTTTTCGTTTGCGAAATGCGGACCTTCAGCCAATCGGGTTTGCGCGGGAGAGGAGGCTTCACATCAGCCGCCGTTTCACGCCGCATAAAAAATCCTTCGCATCAAGGTTCAAACCTGTACATAATCTTTCTTCACCCAGCCGCGCACGGCAACAGCCACCTCGTACCAGCCCTGCGCCTCCCGCAAAACATCCAGCACCGTGCCTTGCGAAAGCCGCGGCAAAACAGTCGGAGCCGCTACATTCGGAGCAAACCGGACGTTCAACGAACTCGCCGTTACCACGCCCGAACGCCGCGTGTATTCCGGTTCCGGCTCCGTATCCAGACTGCGATCTCTGTTCAAGACCCTGTCGCGCAGCTTGTCCAGAGGAAAAGCGGGTCCCGGATCGCGTTTTCTTCCCGGCGAAATCTCTTCGTGACCGAGAATCGTCTTAATGCCGTAATGATCCACCAGCAGGATGCAAATATCGAGCACCGCCGAAATCTGTTTTTCCGGGTAGCAGTGCCAGTACGCGGGCTGCACTTCATTGCGATGCACGGCCTTCACGGCTTCGCTTTCGGGATACACTCTGCCGAACCAAGCCGTGTAGCCGCCGCCGGTTTTTTCCAGCGGCCCTGCGTTGTCCATTTCAATACCGATGGAATACTGGTTGAATCCCACCCGCCCCTGATACTCGCTGCGGCCGGCATGCCATGCGGTCACGTTAAATGGCACAAGCTGGGTGATTCCGCCGTTCCTCCCCACCACAAGGTGGGCCGAAGCTCCCGCGGATGGACTCATAAAATGTTCAACGCTCGATTCGGCGGAGCTGCCCGCCGTGTAATGCAGGATTATCGTATCCGGCAAGCCTGCGCCGAATTCCCTTCCATGATTGGGCGATGTCTTATGCTGCAGTCCCTCGCCCCCTGAAAGCAAATGATCGCGAATAGTCATTTCGCTATCCTTTCCTGATAGACCTTCCGCCCCAATCCCCCACTCTATCAGGTGCGCTGCGTGCGGCTATTGTTCCGCCTTTCCTCCCGCCTTTTCGGCGATGCTGCTGCGCACGCGTTCCAAAAGCCAATGTGGAGTGGAAGCCGATCCGGTTACTCCTACCGTATCTTCCGGCTTGAACCAATTCATGTCTATGTCGGCTTCCGTGACCACCAGATACGAACGGGAATTTGCTTTGCGGCAAACGTCAAACAATACTCTCGTGTTGGAACTTTGCGTCCCGCCCACCATAATGACCACGTTCACATCGCGCGCAAATGTTTCCAGATCCCGGTCTCTTCCCACCACAAACCGGCACAGCGTATTCTCCACCTGCACCTCCGCGTTTGCGCAGCGCGCTTTAATCCAGTTAATTCGTTCCTGAAACCAGTCACGGGCAACCGTCGTCTGCGCCAACACAAATGTTCTAACACTCGGATTAAGCTGTTCGACGTCAGCCTGCTCGAAAATAATCAATGCGTGATTGTCGCAGTGGCCGCGAATGCCGATGGTTTCCGGATGATACGGCTTGCCGACAATCGCCACCTGCTCGCCCGCCAAATAATGCGCGCGGGCAATTTCCTGCGACCGCGTCACCACCGGACATGTGCCGTCAATAATTTCAATCCCCAGCTTTTCCGCTTTACAGTAAGTTTCCGGCGGTTCGCCGTGCGCGCGAATCA
>RPQS01000015.1 GCA_003818605.1 Candidatus Zhuqueibacterota bacterium
CCTCATTGACTATAAGCACGACACCGCTGGCGGCTGCGTTTCGTTTAAACGGTAAACCGGCCGGAGTGGGGAAGACCACGGTGGATCCCGGTTTCGGCGCCCATCGCATTGAGTTTGCCGAAGCGCCCGGCTATAAAACTCCCGCTCCTGTATCCGTCACTCTTACTGCCGACGCGCCGCAATCGGACATCACGGGTATATACGAACGCTTGACCGGCGATGCCTTCGTTGCTGTCCGTTCCGGTGAAGAGGGTTCGAATCTTGACGGCGGCATGTTGCGGGTCTTTGTGGACAATGAATTGATTTTAGATGGCGCCAAGCAGAGATTCGACGCCGCGCTGATTGGGAAGGTTTTATCGGGAAAACGTCTGGTTCGCATTCAATATGGAGATCTGGTATCCGAGATCCATGTGAATACGGTGAATGGTTACGTATCCGAAATCACGTTGCGGCAGGAAACTTTCTTCAGTAAACGGAAATTGCGGCTCCGTGAAAAGTCTTCGATTCCACTGGAACAGTGGGAAGAAAAAACGGGGAAAATGATCGTTCTGCGCGCGAATTGAGTCTGCGCCCGCCGTTTTCCTTTTCCCGGATGAGCGATGAAAGAACGGCTGCAAAAAATTATTGCCGAACGCGGCTTGGCTTCGCGCCGCCGCGCTGAAATACTCATTCGTGAAGGCCGTGTTTCGGTGAACGGTTGTGTTCTATCTCAATTAGGCTCGACCGCGGATCCGGAGCAGGATGAGATACGGGTAAATGGCCGACGGCTGCCGCAGTCGCGCGCGCCTCGTGTTCTCGCTCTCCATAAACCGGTCGGATATGTTTGCACTTGCCGGACAAGCCGCGAACGGGGTACATCCGTTCTGAATCTGGTGCCGAATGATCGTCGGTATTTCCCGGTCGGAAGACTGGACATGAACAGCTCCGGACTTCTTCTGCTGACCGACGACGGTAGTCTGGCGCAGCGATTGTCACATCCCCGTTATGGAGTCCGCAAGGAATACCGCGTCCGTACGGGCAGCCCGGTGAGTCCGCCGCAAATTCACACGTTGCGCGAAGGCGTTCCTTTGGAAGAAGGACTTGCCAAAGTAATCGGTGTTTCGCGTCTGTCGAAATTATATTATCGCGTCATTCTTGCGGAAGGAAAAAAACGTCAAATTCGCCGTATGTTCGAAGCGTTGGGTGTGCGTGTGACGGCGTTGGAGCGAATCCGCATTGGCGGCTTGTTGCTGGGCGATCTTCCTCCCGGAAAATGGCGGGAGCTCAATTCATCTGAAATTTCCCGCCTTTTGTCTCAAGATTCTGATCCTGCAGATTCATAATTGCTTGTGAGGCACCGATGTATCTGGTAGACGAAGAGAATCACATTATCCATGATATGTCGTTCGTAAAATACGAATGCCAGATCAAAAAAATACCCGAGGACAAGAAGCGGAAGATCCATACTCTCGATCAGGTCAAACGTATGGTGGATTCCAATCATCGCCCGCAGTACAACGGCTGTCGGTGGTGTTTGGCGGAGTATCATATGTTCGATATGACGAGTATTTTTGGTCGTTGACGCATGTCGCGAATCATCGTCGGCACCGCGGGTCATATAGATCACGGTAAATCCGCTCTGGTTAGAGCACTCACGGGCGTGGATCCGGATCGCCTTCCGGAGGAAAAAAAACGCGGCATTACCATTGATCTTGGCTACGCGTTCCTCGATGAGGTGGCGGCGATAATTGATGTTCCGGGACATGAACGCCTGATCCGGAACATGGTGGCGGGGGCGTCCACGATTGACTTTGCCGTGCTCGTAGTGGCTGCCGATGA
>RPQS01000227.1 GCA_003818605.1 Candidatus Zhuqueibacterota bacterium
GGCGGAATCATTAAAACGGATTTGCGCACGTACTTCCCGCAGTTTTTCAGCACCGGCCCCGCCGGAAACGACATCCGCGCTCTGTATGTGGGCATTGATGATCTCTGGATGGGCGGCTTCAACAGCGGAGATCGGCTGGGCATCACGTGGGCTGATCCCGCTTTGAAAGACTGGAAATTTTTCGAACGGCGCGACAATACCCGCATCCGCTCCACCGATCTCTACGACATCGCCGTCTGGGATGGAGCGGCTTGGTTTGCAACCGAAGAGGGGTTGTTGGCGTTTCAAAAGAAGGGGGAGGAGTGGTCGCTGTTTACGGTCAGTGAAAACCTGCAGAGCAATCAACTTCGCGCTTTGGCCGTGAAAGACAACGAATTGTGGATCGGAAACTCCAATGGCCTGTGCGTGATGAAATCGCCCGGTCGGGAAATCTGGCGCGTACCCAATGACGGAATTGAATTGGCCGGAGTCACTGATCTCGCCATCTGCGAAGACACTCTGTTTGTCGGCACCGGCCACGGTTTGTTCAAAGGTTCCGTTCGGAACCACGCGATGAAATTCACTCCTTTAGATCCCGGTCTGCTCACTGCTCCGGTTCTGGATATATCCGTGTGGCGGTCGGAAATTTGGCTCGTAACGAGCGAAGGAATTCAGGTTTATAATCAATCGTCGGGAATCTCTAAAAGCTGGCGGGCGCAGGACTGGATGTCCGGTTCGGAACCATCCTGCATTTGCGCAATGGATTCTTTTATCTGGGTGGGAACCCGAGCCAACGGCTTTTACCGTTACCGTCGCAGTACCGGGGAATGGATTTCCTACACCACCGCCGATGGACTCGTGGATAATCGCGTGCAAATCATCCGCCCCGACGGGGACGATTTGCTGATTGGAACCGCCAACGGCCTTACGCGGTTCTATTGGAACCGCCCCGGCCGCCTCCGTTGAAGAGATGAGAGCGGAAGCATAAAAGCTAAAATCTGAAAGCCGAAAGCTGAATCCCGAATCCGATTCGTAGTGACACAGCTTGCTGTGTCTTGCTTCCCTTCCCCCCTTAGAATAAGGGGGGAATATAAAGGGGGTATCTTCATTGTAGCGCCGCACGGCAGTGCGCTTTTTATCCGCCGAGCCGGGTTAATCTTTCTTTTCCGCGGCGCGGCCGCGCAGAGACCGCCCGCGCAAAAAAAACACAACCAGCGATAACCGTGAAAATCTGTCAAGCCTGCGGGCATCGTCCCGCTGCAGTCGAATTCATTCAAGTCACCGGTGACACCCGCCGCGAGCTGGCGCTCTGCCGCGAATGCGCTCTGTCCATGGGCGTGCGCGCGCAGGTGGAGGCCTTTCAGCGGTTGTCGCAGCTCCTCATGAATCAGTTGCCTGCCGAAGGAGCCTCCGATGAAATGCGTGCCGCCCTTGCCGCCAAATGCAGCGGCTGCGGCTTGGTGTTCGAAGAATTCGTCAAGACCGGCCTGCTCGGTTGTCCCAAGTGTTACGATGATTTTAAAGACCTGTTGAAGCCCGTTCTGCGCCGCATGCACGGTGTGACCAAACAAGTCTCTGATTCTGCGGAGACCAAAAAATCACAGGAACATCCCGGCGAAAAAATCACTGAAGAAACCGCGGACGATCCCCGCGAGCAATTGGAGATGGAACTCCACCTCGCTCTGCTCGAAGAAGATTACGAAAAGGCCGCCACCGTGCGCGACAAACTGAAAAAGCTGCCCGAAAAATAATATTCAATTCACACGGGCGCACACAAGTGCGCTTTTTTTCAACCATGCATCCGACCGCCGCCAATTCACCCTTAAATCTGCTTTCCGAATATCCCGCTTGGTCTAAAGCGGGCGGCGATGAAAGCGCCGTGATCCTCTCCACGCGCGTGCGTATTGCGCGCAATCTGGCGGGGGAGCACTTTCCCTATCGGATGAATCAGGAAGACCGCATCCGCGTTATGCGCGGCATGGCGCGTGTCATTTCCACTCTGAACGATTCCGATCAAGGAGTTTTTCTTTCCCTTGCGGCTCTCGCTCTCGTGGAAATTTCGCTGCTCATCGAACGTCGCACGATTTCGCCGCAGCTCGCTCGCGATGAAAAACCGCGCGGTGTTTTCGCGTGGCGGAATCTGGATCGCACCATGCTCATCTGCGAGGAAGATCACGTTCGTTTAACCGACATCGTCCCCGGACTCGCTCCACAAAAAGCATACGGCAATCTGCAGCCTGTGCTGGCCGAGTTGTCCTCGCAATTGCAGTTTTCCACGCATGAATCTCTGGGTTTTCTTACCGCCTGTCCCGCCAATCTCGGTGCTGCCGTGCGGACTTCGCTCTTCTGCCATCTGCCGGGATTGACTTTGACCGGAGGCATGGAAAGTCTGGTTTCACACGCGGCCGATGCCGGTTTTACGCTGCGCGGTTTTTGGGGAGAAGGCTCCGATTTTCTTGGAAACACCTTTCAATTAACCGATGGCCCCAGTCTTTCCCATCAACCCTCGGAAATGCTGACCCGCATTGAATCGCTTGGGCAGGAAGTGATTGAGCGTGAGGCTTTGGCCCGCATCGCTCTGCAGACGGAACGTCCGGCTTTGCTCAGGGATAAAATTGCCCGTGCGCTGGCCATTCTCCAAGCTTGCCGCGCCCTTTCCGGAGCTGAAACTTTATCACTCTTTTCGGCGATTCGGCTGGGGCTGGATATTGGCTTCATTGAAGGGCTTTCCCGTGAAACTATCTCTATGTTAACCTTTGAGTTGGGTAAGGCTCATTTGGTCTGGACCGCCACCGATGAGGGCATTCCGGATCACCGCCGTATCCGCCGGGCTGACCGTTGCCGGGAGGTTTTTGGCAAGGCCCGCTTCGTCGGTTAAGCCCGAATTGCTGGAGTTACAAGAAGGAGTGGTTTTTGCGAAATAGATTTCATGATGGGAAGTCGGTCCGGGAGCATGGAGGTGGCGGGCCGATCTTCCCATCGCGACACGTGATTGACCCAAAAATCGCCGTTGCGACTCTCCCGAGTCGCAATTGCGAACCGACTTGACTTTCTTAAATCACTTTGTAGATTGAGAGTGTACAGGCTTTTGGGCCTGTGCAAGGCGGTTTAACACCGGGTAGAGGTCCCGATGCAAAACAAGTTTTCTCTGCGCGTTCAGCAAGTCATCCAGTATTCCCGCGAAGAAGCGTTGCGGCTCGGCCATGATTTTATCGGGACCGAGCATCTCTTACTGGGCATTATCCGCTTAGGAGACGGCTTGGCCGTGCAGATCCTGCACAACTTGGGCTGTGATTTGGAAGAGATTCGGGAATCCGTCGAAGAGATGGTGGATACCTCCAAAGGCACGATGAAAATCGGCAACATCCCGTTTACCAAACGGGCTGAAAAAGTGCTGAAGGTTTCCTACATCGAAGGTAAAAACTACTCTTCCGATATCATCGGCACCGAGCATCTGCTCCTCGCCTTGCTCAAGGAAGAAGATTCGATGGCCGCGCAGGTGCTGCACGGCTTTAATGTCACGTACGATGCGGTCAAGGGCGAACTCGACAACTTGTTGCGCGGCAGCGGTCAGCAGCAGCCCGCGGCTCCGGCGGAAAAATCCAAGACTCCCAATCTCGATCATTTCTCGCGCGATCTGACCAAGCTCGGCCGCGACGGCCAGCTTGATCCGATCATTGGCCGTGAAAAAGAGATCGAGCGCGTCGCGCAGATTCTTTCCCGCCGCAAGAAAAACAATCCCGTTCTCTTGGGTGAACCCGGCGTCGGCAAAACCGCCATCGCCGAAGGTCTTGCTCTGCGCATCATTCAGCAAAAAGTTTCGCCGATTCTGTTCG
>RPQS01000228.1 GCA_003818605.1 Candidatus Zhuqueibacterota bacterium
GATGTCTTCCTTGTACGGAAGCATCACTTTTACCGTGTAAGCCGATCCGATTAAGCTCGTGGCAATGTCTTTGCTCATTTCGCCGCCGCTCTTGTCCAGAATCGGCTGTGTGGCGGCTTCAATACTGCCCTGCAGGAGTGCTTTGGAGATGATTTCGAAACTGGACTTGGTTTGTTTCACCCCGGCTTCTATCGTGGTAAAGGGAAGCGGAGTCAGCAGCTTCTTGATCTCCGCGCGAAACGCCGCCGGAAAATCGGCTCCCCCCGCGCGCTTAGCCTGAATGTACGCTTGCGCCAACAGCCCCGTGACTAAGCGGGTGGCTTCCTTGTCTTCCAAAGCTTTGCGCTTGGCCAGATTTTCAAGATAGACATCGTAGTTACCTTCTAAAAAGGCAATCTGTCCGAGATCCGCATAAAACGACTGCTGCGTTGTTTTATCCTGAATGTCATACTTGCTCAGATCATCCAGCAAATCTTTCTTGACTTCCCCGGCCAGCTTCATCAAAGCTTGCTCATTATCCAAGATCTCAGCGGCTTTGATCCCGATTTTATATGTGTGCCGCGGCAGATCGTCCAATTTGGTAATCACGGTCTTTTCCGCCGCCCATGCGGCCGGGCCGAATACGGCCAAGATAAAAAACAACGAAGCCAAAAGTGCAACAACCGAAAAACGGGAATTCATTGGGGTCTCCATTATCACAGTTGATGTCGAGTGTATCTTCTTCGATTTGAAATCGTCGGCGGCCTGCTCAAAATAACAGCAGACCGAATCACAATCAAAACATTAAGCTACAGAGTATTATCATCATTGTCAAGTTTGCGAACTTTCTTATTTTTAGAGAGAATCTTCTCAACCCTCCCGTCCGATTGAATTCGTATCACGATAAATTACAAAATAATCCCTTCGGGAAACCTCTGAGACAGTTATGCGTATAGAGGATAAGCAAGTCTATTAACCATGGAATGGCTTAAGTATCTAATTTCAGGAAATCCATGATATTCCACAAACAGAAGATATCATTTCTAATTACCTTTTCATTATTGCTTGGAATTTCCTCGCTGATGGCTGAGAACCGGAATCTTACTTCCGGATCTCTGCGCGGCCATGTTGTTGATGCGGTTACGAACGAGGAGTTGGCAGGCGCCTCTGTTAGCGTGGAAGGGACCACACTCGGCGCGGCGACCGATGCGGAAGGCCGCTTTAATATTACCGAGATACCGGTCGGCATATACCGGGTGCGCGGTTCGTATCTGGGTTATAACACTCTCTTAAAAACCGACATCGTGATTCGTTCCGGTCAGCAGACCGAAATCATGCTGATGATGCAGCCTTCTCCTCTGAATCTGCCTGAAGTCGTGATTACACCGTCCTACTTTGAAGAACGCTCGGCCGCTCCAGTGAGCACTCAGTCTTTTTCCAACGAGGAGATTCGCCGCGCACCGGGAGGCAATGAAGACGTTGTTCGCGCCGTATCAGTTTTACCGGGAGTCGTTCAGGCGCAAGCCGGTCGGAATGATTTGGTGGTTCGCGGGGGAGCGCCGTCCGAAAACCTGTATGTCATAGATCATCTCGAAGTGCCGAACATCAATCATTTCGGGACGCAGGGAGCGGGCGGCGGTCCGCTCAGCTTTGTCAATCTTGATTATGTTCGCGACGTGGATTTTTCCACGGGTGGATTCGGAGTGCCGTACGGCGACAAACTGTCGTCCGCCATGAATATTCAGTTGAAAGAAGGGAGAACCGACCGTTTCGGCGGCAAAGCGACCATTTCCGCTTCGCAGTTCGGATTGAATGCCGACGGCCCCCTCGGGAAAAACGGATCCGCGCTGTTTTCTGTCCGTCGCAGCTATCTGGATTTCTTTTTCAAATCGGCGGGTTTCTCTTTCGTGCCGGAATATTGGGATTTTCTGGGAAAGACCACGCATCGCCTCAGCCCGCACGATGAACTCTCCGTGTTGGCCATCGGCACGGTGGATGATGTCCGTTTTTTCAACGATTCCCCTGAGAAACGCTTTGACAACTCCCGCATTCTGGGGACATCTCAAGATCAGTACTTCTCGAATATCTACTGGAAGCACCTGTTTCACGGCGGATTCCTGACGACATCCCTCGGTCGCACGTATACTTCCTTCGACTACCGCCAAGCGGATTCGCTGCTCGCGCCGATTTTCACGAGTCAATCGCGGGAAGGACAGACGTCGCTCCGCTCGGATGTCGTGTGGATGTTCAACCGCAAAACCGAGTTATCTCTGGGTGTGCAGGCGAAAGCCGCTCGTCTCAAAGGTTCACTGTATCTTGCCTCGATTCAAACTTCGCTCGGTGATTCTTTGGCGAGTTCGCGTGACTGGGATGCGATGGCTTTCAAATCCGCCGCCTACGTTCAAGCCAGTCATCCGCTCTCTCCGCGTTTTCGCCTCACAGCAGGATTGCGGCTGGACTTCTTCGACCGTATCTCGAAACAAACGGCTCTGGCTCCGCGTTTCTCCGCCAACTATCAATTAACGAACAACACATCGCTGAATTTAAGCGCTGGCTCATACTATCAAGCGCCGTCGTACATCTGGCTGATGTCGAACGGTGCGAACCGTGGTCTCGCGTTTCTTAGAGCGGATCAGGCCGTGCTGGGAATTGAACGGCTGTTGAGGCCGGACATGCGCGTTCGTGTGGAAGGTTATATGAAATCCTATCGCGATTATCCGGCCAGCGTCACTCGCCCTTATCTTGTCTTATCTAATACGGGCGGCGGCTTCGGCGGTTCGGAAGAGGGTTTTTCCTCCTTCGGTTTCGATCCTTTAGTGAGTAAAGGAAAAGGCTTTTCCCGCGGGGTGGAACTGCTGATCCAAAAACGTTTTTCCGATCTCTGTTGCTACGGCATCACCAGCGCCAGCTATACGCAAACCGATTTCGAAGCTCTGGACGGCATGAGTCGTCCCGGTCTCTACGATCAACGGCTGATCTTCAATTTAAGCGGAGGCTACATTCCCAATAATAAATGGGAATTCAGTCTGAAATTCCGTGTGGGAACGGGCACGCCGTATACTCCGTTTGATTCCGACGGCACTCAGAATATCGCGGCTTATGCAAGCGAAAGATTGCCGACTTTCCATGCTCTGGATTTGCGCGCCGACCGCCGCTGGAATTTTCTCCGCTGGAATCTGATAACCTATCTGGATATTCAGAATGTATACAATCATCAAAATATCCAAGGCTACCGCTGGGATGAACGCGAACGAAAAGTTATCACCGATACGGATATCGGTATCCTGCCCAGCCTCGGAATCAGCGCTGAGTTTTAATCCTCTACACAGATGAGAATTTAGCCCTATCCGGGTTT
>RPQS01000229.1 GCA_003818605.1 Candidatus Zhuqueibacterota bacterium
CAGCGGCAGCGCAGTATCGGGCACCGACGTTTCCACACCGTAGTACTGCATCACCATACGCGCACACACCGCAAGGCAATCGGACGGCTTCTTGGAATAGGCGTGTTGAATCTCCAAAACTGTCTCGTGTTCACGTGTCGGTCCGCTTAAGCCTGGCATCCGAGAGGCGCACGACAGACAAAGAGACAGCAGGAGAAGCAAGGTCGCCGCAGCCGCAACGCGCGCAACGGAACGGAGATGTTCAGAAATTCTCATGGAAGACTATCGTGCGACTGAGATAATCAACACGACCAACAGCACGACCACAAGTATGTAAATGAGTCCGCCGCTCCCGATCTCGCCAACCTTGATTTCGCTGACATCGGACTGAGCCAGCAGGCTGTCTCCCTGAACACTGAGTGACTCAGCTTCCGCTCGGGTCATGATCGCCTCGCTCTGATCGCTCGATGATGGCGCAGGAGTTGAAATCTGCCCATCCGGGGCTTGTCCGTTTTGTTGAGCCGCTTGCTCAGCTTTGGGATCTATAGAAGAGTTCCCGGTTACTGCACAAGCCAGCGTCAGCGTGCACAACAGGATTAGTCCGACATACACTATCTTCATAACGCCTCCTTTAGGACTGAAGAGTACATGATTCTGAAACTCTTTGGATTTGATAATATGCCAATGATGACAGTCTGCTGTTGAATTGTTTTCAAACGGAGCAATGCTTGGCGCTTTCGATGAACCCGCACGCATAGAACGTAACATGGCACCTGCGGCAAACCGAACGATGCCATTATTGAAGTGCAACTCAAGCGTCCATTCCGCTTCTTTCTGACTTGGCGTCCAACAAGCGCCGCACTTCTTGGGTCAGATCGGTGAGGCGGAAAGGTTTCTGCAGGTAGGCGTCGGCTCCTTCATCTAAGAGCAATCGGACGGAGTCGTTCAGATCATAGCCGCTGCTGATAATGACCTTGCATGCGGGCCGCAGCCGCTTTAACAGGGTGAAGGCTTGTGCGCCATCCATGACGGGCATTGCCATGTCCAGAACGACCAGATGGATATCGCCGCTGAACTCGCTGGCCACGCGAACGGCATCGGCTCCATCTCGTGCGGTTAACACATGGTAGCCGCTGGCTTCTAAAATGCGGCGATTGACCATCAGAATTTGGGCTTCATCGTCTACCACCAGAATCGTTTCACAACCGCCCAGAACCGCAACCGGAGCACCGGGGATCTTGTCAGGCGTACGATCAGTCGCGGGGAGATAGACGGTAAAGCATGCACCTGCTCCCGCGCTGCTTTCTGCAGCAATATACCCACTGTGGTTCTTCACAATCCCATACACGGCGGCCAACCCGAGACCGCGCCCCGGTGTCTTGGTTGAGAAAAAGGGCTTAAATACGTGCGATAGAACATCTGCTGTCATTCCGCATCCGGTATCCGAAACCGACAGAACAACATGGGGTCCGGGTTTCAGTCCAGTATGCGTCTCGGCGAACAGACTATCCACATCCATGTTTTGAGTGGTGATGGTAATTTCACCGGAACCGTCAATCGCTTCAATCGCGTTCATGGTCAGATTGTGCAGCATCTGATTCATCTGTGTCGGATCAGCTTCTACATTCAGAATGTCCGGTGCAAGGTGTTGTTTTAAAGATATACTGAGACGGTGCGCGCTTTTTTGTATTCCCAGAATCTGCTGCACGACATCATTAGGATTGATGGCTATTGACTGATGCCGGCCTCCTCGTGCATAGGCCAACAACTCATGCGCCAATCGCCCCGCCATTTGAGCGGATGTCAGGATGACGTCCAAGCTGTCGAGCGTGCGGGGACGATCATGGAATTCAAGCGCCAGCAACTCCGCGTTTCCCAAAACGGCTGCCATAAGGTTATTCAGATCATGAGCCACGCCCCCGGCCAGCAAAGCCGTCGCTTCCATGCTCGACCGCTTTCGCAGGATTTCCTCGGCTCGCTTCTGCAGGGTTAAGTCTCGGGCAATCGTTGCCACACCCATGATGTGGCCGTCTTCGTCCATAATCGGTGAGATGGTCAGCGATATATTGATGCATTGACCGTCTTTTCTGGCATGTATAGTCTCGTAGGCTTCAATACGTTCTCCGGCTCCGATTCGGCTTAGCAATTCCGGCTGTTCGTCATCAGATCCGGACGGTAGAAGCAAGGAAATTGGACGTCCGATCACTTCACTCGCTTTATAACCGTACAACTTTTCCGCAGCATGGTTCCAGCTCTCGATCATACCGTCCAACGCTTTTCCGATAATCGCGTCATTTGAGGATTCCACGATTGCGGCTAATCGCCGCAGCGCCGCGCCGTTTCCGCGCGGATGTCCGGTATGTGTCAACTTGGTTTGTTCCATAGTGGATCTCCTGTTCTGTCCAGGATTGTGAACACCCTCTTATTCTTCTTGCCAGTCGGGTTAACAACACAGACGTCGTGATGGCATCAGTAAAACGCGCTGCAAGGGCAGTGTTGGTTGACCAAAGCTTCTCCAAAGGCTGTTTAGGGCTACCTTGGCATTGGCAATAATCGCAACGTCAACACTCTTGCCGCCGGAATGCTTTAAAACGTCGTGAAGAGCATTTCCGTCGGTAGTATGAATAAACTTGGTAGCGCCGAGAGCCTCCGCTACTTCAAGACAATGAAGGTTGGTGTCCACCATAATGATCTCGGCCGGCGAATGGATTTGCGCCATGAGCAATGCCGTCAGTCCGATATGTCCCGACCCGAAAATAACAACCGTATCTCCGGGCTTTATCTGACCGTCTGGTACGCTGTATTCAAATCCGGTCGGCAGAATATCTTTCAACATTATCAGAGTGCCCTCATCAACACCTTCCGGAATGTGGTGAAGATTTATATCGGCATCAGGTATTCGCGCATATTCGGCTAAGGTTCCGTCTATGAGACGTCCCAGAATCCAGCCGCCTTGGTCGCAAGTCGAGTACAGTCCTCTTTTACACGGTTCGCATTTCCCGCACGACGGAGCACATGCAATCATTGTTTTGTCACCCACTTCAAACATCGAGACAGCGGATCCGACATCTTCTATGATCCCCACTCCTTCATGTCCCAAAGTAAGTCCATCCGGCACATTCAGAATCTCTCCGTTGGCGATCATAAGATCACTCC
>RPQS01000230.1 GCA_003818605.1 Candidatus Zhuqueibacterota bacterium
CTCCATTTATGGTGTCGGCTATCTGGCCCGCGAAAAAGGAACTGCAAAGCAAGGTCTCTTTGACGCGGAATTGGGAACGCTGCTCGTCAACAGCCCCGAATCGCTGCTGAAGGGATGATTATTGTTCTTTCTTTCCGCGATGACGTTGGTCTGTGTCAGCAACCACCTCGGACTGTTGTGGGTGGCCATTGAGGCGACGACCTTAGCCAGCGCGCCGATGATCTACTTCCACCACCGCCGCCAATCGCTGGAAGCGGCTTGGAAATATTTGCTCATCTGTTCCATCGGCATTGCCTTGGCTTTGTTCGGCAATTTCCTTTTAGCGGTTTCCACTTCGACGGTTCACGGCGGTGAATTGCCGCTGCTGCTCGATCAATTGCTGCGCAACGCCTCCTCGTTTCATCCGCAATGGTTGAAGCCTGCGTTTATTTTCCTGCTGGTCGGTTACGGAACAAAAATGGGTTTAGCGCCGCTGCACACGTGGCTGCCCGATGCGCACAGCGAGTCTCCCAGTTTTGTTTCCGCGCTGCTATCCGGAGCGCTTCTCAATTGCGCGTTCCTCGGAATCCTGCGCGCCCAGCAGATTCTAACCGCCGCCGGTCTGGCGTTTTTCGGGCAGGAACTCTTGGTCGGATTCGGCTTGCTGTCCATGGGTTTCGCCGCGGCTTTTATTGTGCAGCAGCCGGATTATAAGCGCATGCTGGCTTATTCCAGCGTAGAGCATATGGGAATTCTGGCGCTGGGCGTCGGATTGGGCGGAACAGCGGTTTTCGGTGCGATGTTTCATGCGGTCAATCATTCATTGACCAAGGGTATGCTCTTCCTGATTGCCGGAAATATACTTTCTGTTATGCGAACTAAAACCGCGTCGGACATTCGCGGCTTATCGCGCCTCGTTCCGTTTACGGCCGCCTTGTGGATGGCGGGATTTCTGGCTATTACGGGATCTCCGCCGTTTGGCACGTTCTTAAGTGAATTCACAATTCTCAAGTCCGCCCTCGAGCAGGGGCACTACATCGTCGCCATTGCTTACTTATTGATTCTCTCGGTCGTGTTCATCGCGATGGCTTCAATCATTGTGCGCATGGTTCAAGGCAATCCTCTCCGCAATCCCGAGCCGCGAGCGTCTCGCGAACCGTGGCTAATGATTCTTCCGCCTCTGTTTCTCTGTATGCTGATTGTGATTCTGGGCTTGTACATGCCGCCCGCTTTGGAGCGTTTGCTCCTTGATGCCGCGACTGTAATAGGCGGAGCATCATGAATCACACTCACTCCATCGCTATCGGAAATGGAGAGCCATTCCCATTCGTAAATCTTCCTCTCCTTCCATTCGAAATATTCCGCGAGCAGATTTGCCAAGCCGTTGAAGAAGGCGCATGGATCGCCGCACTGTTTGCCGTGCCGGAATCCGGAACCGATCTTCGTGCCGTTGCTGTCTTAGCTCACAAGCCAACGGGCGCTCTGTGGTTTTTCTCCACACGGCTTTCCGAGTCTTTCCCATCGCTAACACCTGATTGTGCGCAGGCGCAGTTGTTCGAGCGCGAGATTGCCGAGCAATGGGCTGTGAGGCCGACAGGACATCCGTGGCTCAAGCCGGTTCGCTTTCACCATTCTTATCGGGCAGGAAAGGATTGTTGGGATCGGGCCGAGACGGCTCCGATGCTTCCGGCCGTGGCCGATTTCTTTCAGATGGAGGGAGAGGAACTTCACGAGGTGGCAGTCGGACCTGTTCACGCCGGAATTATCGAACCGGGACATTTTCGCTTTATTTGCCACGGTGAGCAGGTCATGCACTTGGAAATTGCTCTCGGTTATCAGCATCGCGCGATTGAGAAGGCATTAATCGGCGGACCTCATCCGCGAACCATCCATCTCATGGAGACAGCCGCCGGTGATACAACGATTGGTCATACGCTGGCGTACTGTCAAATCGTGGAGGCGCTGGCTCGATGCAGCGTGCCGCTGCGCGCCGCGGTGCTGCGGTCAATTTGTCTTGAACTGGAGCGCCTTGCCAATCATGCGGGTGACTTGGGCGCTCTCGCCGGGGACGTCGGTTTCCTTCCCACGGCTTCCTATTGCGGCCGTCTACGAGGTGATTTTCTGAATTTAGCGGCTCTGTTGTGCGGCAATCGCTTTGGCCGGGCGATGCTCTGCGCGGGCGGAGTTCGCTTTGATATGGAGACAAAACGCATCGCGGAGTTCTCGGAGCGTTTCGAGAAGACAATGGCTGATCTCACGACGGCGGTGGAACTATTATGGCAGACTCCTTCGATCATGGATCGTTTCGAAGAAACAGGCATCGTGTCTCTTGAAGATGCACTTGCGATGGGTCTGGTCGGTCCGGCGGCTCGCGCGTGCGGTGTGGAATGCGATATGCGAAGCGACTTCCCGACCGGAATCTACCGTTTTCGAAACATACCGACCGTCACTTGGCATACCGGCGACGTGTTTGCGCGAACATTTGTTCGCTGGATTGAGATACAGCGGTCAGCGGCTTTTTTGCGGGATCAGATTAAATCGCTTCCACAGACGCCCCTTCGTACGGCACTCGACTCATTGGAACCGAATCAGATCGTGGCCTCGCTTGTCGAAGGTTGGCGCGGCGCCATCTGCCATGTGGCGATGACGGATGCATCGGGTCATTTTAGGCACTACAAAATTATTGATCCTTCTTTCCATAACTGGCTCGGTTTGGCGATGGCCATGCGCGATCAGCAAATTTCCGATTTCCCGTTGTGCAACAAGAGCTTCAATTTATCCTATTGCGGACATGATCTGTGAGAAATTTTCATGATTAATCTCCTGCGCACCCGGTGGAGTCAAGGGTATCGCACAATCGCTTATCCCAATAAGCCGCCGGTCATCCCGGATCGTTTTCGCGGCCGTCCGCTGATTGACGGTGCGAAATGCGTGGCCGATTGCAGTAAATGCGCGGATGCATGCCCTACCGGTGCGATTGTAAACTTGGTCTCTTCGCAGCCGCAAATTGATCTTGGCCGGTGTTTGTTTTGTATGGATTGCACCGAAGCATGTCCCTATGGAGCCGTTCATCATCACCCGGA
>RPQS01000231.1 GCA_003818605.1 Candidatus Zhuqueibacterota bacterium
GGGAGGCGATCCTGCCGGGAACGTTATGATCGAGATGTCGCGCAACGGAACGGGCGGCACGTGGCAGACTCTAATCGCTTCGACTCCGAACGACGGATCGTACAGCGTCACGGCGGCGCAGCCGACTTCGGAAACGTGCCGCGTTCGCATCACGTCCCTCGGCGACGCGACGGATACGGACATGTCGGGCGCGGACTTTTCGATTTTGGTGATGCAGAATATTCTGGCGGAGGATTTCGAATCGGGCGCGGCAGGCTGGACGCACACGAACGGCGGAACGGGCTGGGTAGACAACTGGCATATTTCGACGGAGCGGGCTTATGCGGGAACTCACTCGTACAAGTGCGGCGCGACCGACGCATCCACCTACACGATGCTGAATGACGCCTGGCTCACATCGCCCGCGATTAACGACATCCCGCCGGATGCGCGCATGCGCTTTCATATGCAGATTCAATCCGAATACTCTACACTCTACCCCGACTCGGCGTATGATGGCGGCTTGATGGAAATCTCGGTCAACGGCGGCGCCTACACTCAGCTCACACCCGTGGGTGGATATCCGAAAACGTTCCGGCGCACGCGCGGCGGCAGCCGACCCGCGTATGTTCCGACCGTAGGGAGACCGTGCTGGGCCGATACAACAACTCCGGTCGCCTGGGCGATGAAGGAAGTGGATTTGTCCGCCCATGAGGGAGAATCCATTCAAATCCGTTTCCGCTTCGCCAGCGATTCAGCCACGCATTTTAAAGGCTTTTACATTGACGACGTCGTGATCATGGGCGCGATAAACGTTCCTTCGGAACCGACCACGCCCATCGCGGTTACCATCAGCGTCTCCGGCAGCGATCTCATTCTTCGCTGGAACGATGACGGGAATTTATTTTACCGCATTTACGCGGCAAGCAGCGCGAGCGGTCCGTATGAGACGTTTGCAGATTGGTGGACCGCCTCGAACTCATTCACGATCACGGGCGGAGCGTCCGCGATCCGGAAATACTACTACGTTGCGGGGTGGGACGGAAACTAAAGGAAGCAATTCCATACCTTCGAGACAAAAGACAAGGCCGTACGTTTTTATCACGCGCGGCCTTGTCTTTGCAAGTTTTCGGATATCCGTGCGCGGAGCGCTACGCGGAAAACCGGGAGTTCGGAAGGGTCATTAAAATATTTTTACCCCTCCATCATGTCGTTGTCATCGGACATAGCAACTTCAAGGGGCGAGCCTGAATTCGAGGAAACCTCGATTCGGGGCTGGAGGACAAGTGCGAAATTTTCAACGCACCGCACGAACCGTCAACGTTTGTTCGGTTTGTTACGTGTTCTTCGCGGCTGTAAACTCCCGTGGTTGGTTGCATTGCCAGTCCA
Organism: Candidatus Zhuqueibacterota bacterium; assembly: GCA_003818605.1. Lineage (GTDB taxonomy): Bacteria > Electryoneota > RPQS01 > RPQS01 > RPQS01 > RPQS01. The sequence goes on from RPQS01000231.1 coordinate 1,369, forward strand.
ATTGTGCTAAATTACTCAATTGAGAATTCCATGAATCGGTCACTTTGCATACGAGAGAAGAACATGAGAGCTTGTCGGTGTTCCTTTGATTTGAGTGCTAAAGCATTCGTTTTAGTGTTTGCCACATTCATGATGTTTGCGGCGGCATCTTTTGCCACGCCCGCCAACACAGACATCCTGCCGAATCTGCCTCAGGATCTACACCTCAATTCGGATCCACAAACCGTGCGGTCTATGCCGGTCGTTGTGCTGAACCCGAATCCACAAGCGGTGCAGTTGGGGTTTTACGAACCGCCGATCGAGACCGGGACGGTCACCTACAACGGTGAAACCTTCGAGACGATCCGTATGGACGGTGAGGGCTCGACGCTGGAGGCGGGTGTTCCGGATGTGCCACGCGTCACACGCATGGTTATGATCTCGAACCACGGCAAGGTAGACTTGAAGCTTCTCAAGAATTCGTTCCGCGTGGAGTCCATGAAAGATGCCGTGGCGCCGGTTCAACTGCTGGACACCAAATTTCCGGACGGCTACGCATCGCCGAACAAAGAGATCTACGGCAAGGATGAATGGTATCCGGCCAAGATCGCGGAAGTTTCGGAACCCGCCACACTGCGCGACGTGCGCTTTGTGGTTGTCACGATTTATCCCGTGCAGATCAATCCGGTCACGAAGCAGCGGCGCGTGTATGACGAGATCGAAGTCGAAGTGGCGAACGCCGGCGGCATCGGCCCGAACGAAATCACCGTCACTCCCCGCTCCATCAGTCCGGACTTCAAGAAGCTGTACCGCAACTTCGAGAACTTCGAAGGCAGTTCATTGGATGCTTTACCGGAGAAACCCGGCAAATATATCGCGATTTGCGACACGATGTCCCAGATCATCACGCAAGTCCAGAAGCTGGTGGATTGGAAGCGGCGGAAAGGCATTGACGCGAGCATCGCGCGGATGAGGGTCGAGATCAGCGGAGCCAATGCGACGAATATCCAAAGCTACATTGCGAATCAGTACAACGCCAGCAACGGCGAACTGGAGTATGTCGTGCTGATCGGTGACGCAACGACGAGTTCCGCGAGTGCATGGGCTATTCCGACGGACGCCAGCAACTATGACAACGGATACGGCTGTATGAGCGGAGACAATCCCGATCCGGTGCCGGATATCGCAGTCGGTCGGCTGTCCTGCCGCAACTTAAACCAGTTGGCCAATATCGTCAACAAGACGATCAAATACGAATCTTCACCGAATACGGACGATTTAGGCTGGTTCAAGCGCGGTTGGGCTTTAACGAATACCAGCCACGCTGCTTCCAATACGGCCACGAAGAAATACACGCAGGAAATCATGCTGCAGCGCGGTTTGTCTCCGGTCTATTTCAATTCCTATCCGGGCCAGACCAACATTGACACACTGAATAATCATCTATCGGAAGGACTTTCGGTTCTCAATCACCGCATGTCGTGGATATCGGGTGAGATGGACGAGACGGATCTCAACACATGTCCAGTTACCAACCGGAACCCGTTTGTCATGGCCATTA
>RPQS01000232.1 GCA_003818605.1 Candidatus Zhuqueibacterota bacterium
ACCCGTTAAAGCATTGTCGTAGTCCGACTGCGCGGCCAGATTTTTCTCAAAAAGATCGCGAACACGCGCCAGATCCCGTTCGGCCTGCACGAGCGACGCATTCGCGCGCTGTAAATTCGCTTCCGCTTCGTTCACCGCGGCCTGCAGAAACGTCGGATCGAGCCGCGCAACGACCTGCCCTTTGCGCACTTGTGAATTGAAATCTACATAGAGGTCTTTGATCGTGCCCGACACTTGTGAACCCACGTCCACAGTGGTCACGGCACTCAACGTTCCCGTTGCGGTCACCACGGTTTTTACCGTACCGCGATCCGCAATTCCCATACGGAAGGGAGTCTGTCCCTTCTCTTTCGAACCGACCATTTTCCAAATGATAAGTCCGCCGCCGAGGACAACAACGGCGATAATTAGATAAAGCCAGCGTTTCATAGTATCCTATTCAGCCTTTCCGGCTTGTGTAACGCTTAGTAAACGTTTGGATTGCAAAAATGTTTCCGCCTTCGATCCAACCGCTTTTCGATAATTTAGACAGTGGACTATGCCCGTTAGTTTAACGTAATATAAGTCATTTTTATTCCCTCTTCCTCGCGCCGGGTTCTTTGAACCTTACGGAATCCTGCATTCCCTCCCGCTGCGTGGGGGGACGGAACATCAGGGGACTTTATGCAGCCCTCCCCCTATGTGCGGGGAAAACGGATAAAATTCCGGGTGGGTTGACGATTTTCGGCGATAATATCAGCGATAATAAAGGCATCGGCGGACACGCCAGAGAAAAACAGGTGCGTGAGATCGCTCCTGTTTTTCCTTTGGAAAATTCATTTCGATGCTTATCCGGTGGAACGGTGCTCACGGATGAATTTTTCGATTTCGGCCGATTCGAAGAGAATGGCTTTGCGGGAGAGCCGCACGCAGTGCAGCCGTCCCTCTTTCACCCAGCGCATGACGGTTGTGCGATGCACACCGCCGAGCCGGAAAGCGGTTTCGGTGAGCGTGAGCAGCCGTCCGGGAGCCGGAGTGTGCGCGGTTGGTGTTTGGCTTGGTGTCGAATCCTTTGCGCCGGATCGCGGCGGTTTGAAAGTCCGCGGCGATTTTTTGATCGTGGTCATAGCAACACCTCCATACGTTTCAACCACGCCGAACGCCGCGACGGATGCCGATTTCCGCCGCAGGATCAGTATTGAATAAACGCATTGTCGGGATCAAAGTCCCGCGCGGTTCCAAAAGCAAAAAAGCGCCGCCGTTATTACGGCAACACGATTCTTGGGCCATGCAGTTTTCATGGCATTTTCTCCGCATCATTTATAGGAACGAATGTTATTGAGCGCGAAAAGCTTTAAGGTTCCGATCAAGCTGCCGTGCATAAAGCTGGGGCATTTTGCGCGCGATGCCGGTCAGCTTTATCGCGGTTTGGCCGTCGGCCGGCCATTCCACATAGAGCACACGATGGATCATATAAAAACTCAACAGCAAACCGCATGTGCCGAAGATAAAGCCGAGCCAGAGAAACGCACTTCCGTAGCCGCGGCGAATTTCGAAGATCGTTCGTAATTCGCTCTGCGCGCGTTCACCGTGAAGCTTCGCCAAACGATACGTGAAACTGCCGGGCCCGCTTTCGTGCGACGGAAATTTCAAGAAAATCCAGCGGGACGTTTCGAATCCGCGCGGGCCGCGAAAGATCAATTTAACCGCCGGATTGATGAACTCGGCGGTTTCGCTGTACGCGCCCTCCTGCCCGAATTTGAAATGAGGCAGTAGTTCGGCGGCGGTGACCCGCAACGTGTCGCCGGGAACGGCGGTTTCCCTGCCGGGTTTTAGCGTGATCGTATCCGCTTTCCCGGTCGCGGAATCCGCCAAGACCAGACGCAGCGAATCAAAGGAAGCCGCGAAACGGGGACGATCCGGATCGTAGGAACTCTGATAGAAGCGATAGCCGCCGTAACGCAGCGGACTGTTCACGGCGATTTCCTGCCGCTTAACTTCGCGACCGTTATCCAGCACGGTGACGTACGCAGAATACCTTTTAATGTTGGCGCGATCTATTTCGCTGTTGAATTGATTCTTTATCCGTGAAGCCGGAACGATAATCATATCTTCGGAGTTATCGCGGTTCATGCGGCGGATCTGCCACGCATCGTTCGCTTGCTTTTGCGCAAGCCTGCCGACCCAATCGTCATCCACCAAGACCCATTGACCGGGCTGCAGAGGATAATAGACCACGCGAAAACTATCCACGCGCACAGCGAAGGGCATCTCCGGCAATTGGACGACGTCTCCGGCAAAGCCGCCGGTATGCACGTTGGTGCCGCCGAGTGAACCGATGAGAGCACCGATGCCGATGAGCAGCATGCCGATGTGCGTGCAGAGCGGCCCCCACATGCCGAACCGGCCGCGCTCTCCGACCCAGAGCAATTCATTTTTCACGCGCCAGGAATAGCCGGAAAATATTTTTTCAACATCCGCGCGCGGCGCGCTGATCGTTCGCACGATGCCGTGGCGGATGGAGTTCAGCCATTTCGCATCCTGCGGCGGCCGCCTGGTCCAGAGCTTCCACAGAATGGGAGTGCGTTCCAAGATGCAAGCGAACAGCGAAAGACAGAGCGTTGCCAGCAGCAAACGATACCACCACGCGCGGAAGGGATCATCCATATCGAAGAATCGCAACAACGCGGGACCGAAACCGCGTGCGCGGCGAAGGGCTTCCGGATCGTACAGTTCGCCGATGAACATTCCCGCTAAAGAAAACGCACCCAGAATCACCAGCACCCAAATCGCGAACTTCATGGCAGAGAGCAACGCCCACAAGCCGGATTTCTTTTCCGGCGGGGCGGGAGTTTCACGTTCGGTGAGGTAGGTTTGGTAGTTGTTGTCGGGCACTGGAGGAAAAATTAGAAATCAGA
>RPQS01000233.1 GCA_003818605.1 Candidatus Zhuqueibacterota bacterium
ACGACAGAAAGCACACCTGCGAAATGTCCCGGGCGAATTTTGCCTTCAAATGTATCCCCAGCCGGCCCCGGCTGCACGGTGGTTGTATAGCCTTGCGGATAAATGTCCTCCACGCGCGGCACAAATGCGAGATCGGTGAATTCCCTATTCAGCAGAACGGTGTCTTCTTCAAGTGTTCGTGGGTAAATCCGGTAGTCCTCATGCGGTCCGAACTGGGTTGGATTCACAAAGATGGAAACAATCACGATATCCGTCTCGCGTCTCGCGTTTCGCACCAAGGAAAGATGCCCTTCGTGCAGCGCGCCCATGGTCGGCACGAATCCGATGATTTTCTTCTGGCTGCGAATCTCGCGTACCGCGCTCCGCAGCTCGTCCGGATGAATGATCGTCTTCATCAGCGTTTTTTACCATTGGCGCTGTTTTTTTCCGCGTTGTCGCTAATCTGATAACATTCCGCTGCCGATGGATAGCGTTGTTCCCGGACGTCTTCTACCCACGTAGATACTGCTTCGTGAATGAGTTTGGCTCCATCCATGTAATGCCGGATGAACTTTGGCTTGAACTTATCGAAAATTCCCAGTAAATCGTAATTCACCAAAATCTGGCCGTCGCAAGCCGGGCCGGATCCGATTCCGATTGTGGGAATCTGAATTGCTTTCGTTACTTCCTCCGCGAGTGAACTTGGAATTTTTTCCAGCACAATGGCAAAACACCCGGCGGCCTCAAGAGCTTTAGCGTCTTCGATCAATTGCTTCGCTTCTTCCCGCGTCTTTGCCTGCACATCATAGCCGCCGAAAACATTAATCCGCTGTGGAGTCAAGCCCAGATGCCCCATGACAGGAATTCCTACTTCAACCATTCGGCTTATAGCCGGAAGCAGATAGCCTGCCCCCTCTAATTTCACGGCTTGCGCTCCGCCTTCTTTGAGAAAACGAACGGCGTTTTTTACCGTGTCTTCAACGGATACTTGAAAACTTCCAAACGGCATATCGGCAATCACCATCACGTGCGATGTTCCTCTGGATACACAACGCGTCAAAAAAACCATAGAGTCCATCGTCATCGGAATGGTGGTGGAATGACCGGCAATTACATTCCCGGCGCTGTCTCCGACCAAGAGAAAATCCACACCCGCCTCTTCTTCCAGCGCGGCAAAAACAGCGTCGTAAGCGGTTAAGCCTACAATACGACGTCCTTCCCGCTTATATTGACCCAACATGGGAGCGGTCACTCTTGGAAAGGTCTTGGAATAGCTCATGCTACCTCCATTTTTCGTGAATCGGAAAGTACTCCTCCGCCGAGAACGGTATCACCTTTATAAAACACCGCGGACTGCCCCGGTGTAACGGCACGAACCGGTTCGGCGAATTGAATGCGAACTCGATTCTTGGCTAAAGGATAAACACGGGCTTCGTGCGTGCTGTCTCGATAGCGCACTTTTACGCCGCAGTCAATAGCCTCTTTCGGTTCGGAAATGGACAGCCAATTCACGTCTTCCGCCATTGCTTCATCGGAAAAGCAGTCTTCATCGTAAGCGACATAGACGCGATTGGCCGCAGGATCAATCCGTGTGACGTAAAGTGGTCTACTCGCGGAAATACCCAAGCCTCTGCGCTGCCCGACCGTGTAGGACGCGATGCCTTCATGATAACCCAGCACGCGTCCGTCAGTTCCGATAATTTCTCCCTGCGCTTTCGATCCGGATTCCTGCACTGTGTGATCTCGCAAAAACCGCCGATAATCATTGTCCGGTATAAAACAGATATCCTGACTTTCCTGCTTGTCGGCAACATTTAACCCGAATTCCGCGGCGAATTTGCGAACGTCAGTTTTTGTTAAATCTCCGAGAGGAAGCAGTGTTCGAGATAAACTTTCCTGCGACAATCGCCACAAGGCGTAAGATTGATCCTTCTCGGTATTGAGCGAGCGGAGCAAACAAAAACGGTCTGCCTTTCGCTCGATTCGCGCATAATGTCCCGTTGCGAGATAATCACATCCCATCCGGCTGGCTCGCTCCAGAAGAGTCTGCCACTTTATCCGCGAATTGCACAGCACACAAGGATTCGGCGTTCGCCCCCGTTCATATTCTGCGACAAAATCTTTGACCACACAATCGTGAAATTCGCGGGATAAATCGAGAATATAATGGCGAAAACCCATGCGAGCCGCAACCGCCGCCGCATCGCGTGCCATGCCGAAACTGCAGCAGCCTGATGCGTGATTCACGTCCATTTCTTCACCGCGCGGATCGGTCCATAAGTGCATGGTGAGGCCGATCACATCATAACCCTGCAATTTCAACAGTGCCGCAGCCACGGAACTGTCCACACCGCCCGACATAGCCACGGCGACTGTTTTGCCCGCATTCTCGCTTGGCGATGCTTTCAGTATTTCTTCAAGCGAATTCATTCCCGCTTACTGCAGTTGGGCGCGGAGTCCCGGTGCAGCCGTTTGTCTCTGCCGTTCGACGATCCCCGGTAATACATTCAGGACAGTATCCACGTCTTCCGGAACATTAAACCGCCCGAAAGAAAACCGCAGCGAGCTTTGCGCCGTCATCATGTCCATTCCCAAAGCTAAAAGAACATGGGAAGCTCCGGCGGCGCCTGCACTGCAAGCGCTTCCCGTGGACACGCAAATCCCTTTTCGATCCAAGGCGATCAGTAAGGCTTCG
>RPQS01000234.1 GCA_003818605.1 Candidatus Zhuqueibacterota bacterium
CCTGTTTATGACTTTGTTTGTCATTCTGCGCGGCGAAGGACTTTAACCGGTTACACCTTTATGCTGGATATCAAATACATCCGCGAGTTTCCCGATCACGTTCGTGAACGGCTCCTTCTGAAAGGCGAAAACACCGCCATTGTCGAATTGCTCGAAATGGATGTCAAAAGGCGTGCGCTGATAGACGAAACCGATCAGCTTAAGGCACGGCGCAACGCAATCAGCCGCGATATTGCACAGCTTGCCAAGAGCGGTCAAGACGCTTCGTCGCTGAAAGAGGAAAGCCGCAGCATCGGCGATCGAATCGTCTCCGGCGATGAGGAATTGCGGGTGATCGAAACGCGCTTGAAGGATATTCTGGCCCGTTTGCCGAATCTTCCGCACGAAAGTGTTCCGGTCGGCCAGTCCGCCGCGGATAACGTTGTATGCAGGGAATCAGGAGAATCCGCCCGTTTCGATTTTACGCCGCGCGATCACCTTTTGCTGGCGGAATCTCTGAAAATTCTGGATTTTCCCGGAGGAACAAAAATAACCGGATCCGGGTTTCCCATATATCGGGGACCCGGCGCGACGTTTGAACGGGCGTTAATCAACTTTATGCTGGATACGCATCGGTCGCACGGAAAGTATTCCGAAATCTCGACCCCCTTCGTAGTCAATCGCGCTTCGCTTTTCGGCACCGGACAGCTTCCCAAGTTTGAGGAGGATTTATATCACTGCGAAGTGGATGACCTCTTCCTGATTCCCACGGCGGAAGTTCCCATTACCAATTATCATCGCGACGAATTGCTCGCCGAATCTGATCTGCCGATTTACTACTGCGGATATTCCGCCTGCTTCCGCCGCGAAGCGGGTTCGTACGGCAAGGAGACACGCGGCTTTCTGCGTGTTCATCAATTCGACAAAGTGGAACTCGTAAAGTTCGTGCTGCCGGAATCCTCATACGAAGAATTGGAATTGCTCGTCAACGATGCCGCATCCATTTTAGAAGCGTTTAATCTGCGCTATCGCGTGGTGAGTCTGTGCACGGGCGATTTATCTTTTGGAGCGGCTAAATGCTATGATCTTGAAGTCTGGGCGCCGGTCGAGCAGAAATGGCTCGAGGTTTCTTCCTGCTCGAACTTCGAAGCCTTTCAGGCACGCCGCGCCAACATTCGGTTTCGCCGTAAAGACTCCGGGAAGCCAGAGTTCGTGCATACGTTGAATGGATCCGGATTAGCCACGTCGCGTTTGCTGGTCGCGCTTTTAGAGAGCAATCAGAACGACGATGGAACCGTTACGGTGCCGCCGCCGCTGCGAAAATACACAGGTTTCAGCCTCATCACGCCGGATGGAGTACAATAGATGAACAACGGCGGAGAAATTCGCGCGAAGACCGAACTGATTCAAACGGCTCGCGCTCTCCACCTGTCGGGCTTCCTTCCGGCGACGGACGGCAATCTTTCGGTGCGTAAATCGGAACGGCGAATTCTGATCACCGCTTCGAATATCGAAAAAGGAAATCTTAACGAAGCGGATATCGTTGAACTGGCCTTGGATAATCCCGATCCCGGCAGAGCATCATCGGAATGGAGGATGCACCGCGCCGTCTATCTTGCGCGCGAAGAGATCGAGTGTATTCTGCACGTTCATTCTCCGTATTTGACTGCTTTTGCCGCCGCACATCGAGTCCCTCGTGTAAATTTGTTGGCCGAAGCGGCGATGACATGCGGCGAAATCGTATTTATTCCCTTTCGCATTCCCGGTACCGCCGAACTCGCGGAAACGCTGATCCGAACGAGCCGCACCGCTTCGGTATACTTGTTGGCCAATCACGGCGTGGTTGCCGTAGGAAAAGACGTGATGGAAACGCGGCATCGTCTTGAGCGTGCCGAGTTTCTTGCGCAAACGGAATGGCTCTGCTCATTTCTTGGCGGTGGCGTGCCGATAGACTCTGAAACCCCGGACATTTTTAAAGTCTAATGCGAATCATGCGGATTCTTGCCTTTGAATCCAGTTGCGACGAGAATTCCGCAGCCGTCCTTCAAGATGGAAAACTCCTGTCGGTTTGCACGCGAACGCAGACCGTGCATAAACCCTACGGCGGTGTTGTACCGGAGCTCGCAGGCCGTTCGCATCTTGAATTGATTGACGGGCTGGCAAACGAAGCGCTTCACGAAGCTGACATTCGCTTGTCGGATCTTGATTTCATTGCCGCCACCATCGGTCCGGGTTTGATCGGATCGCTGTTGGTGGGCGCTAATTATGCTCGCGGCTTGGCCATTTCTTTAAATAAGCCCTTTCGCGGCATTCACCATCTCGAGGCGCATTTATGGTCGGCGGAGCTGTCCCACGGCAATCTCCCGCTCCCGTTTCTTGTGCTGCTGGCCAGCGGCGGGCACACGATGCTTATTTCAGTCGAAGGTGTTAGACGTTATCGCGTGTTAGGTTCGACTCTCGATGATGCGCTCGGTGAAGCATATGATAAAATCGGCAAGCTCATGGGATTGTCCTTTCCGGCGGGAGCGGACGTGGATCGTCTTGCATCACAAGGTGATGGTCACCGCTTCACTTTCCCGTTGGCCATGCAGGACGACACCTTCAATTTCAGTTTCTCGGGTTTAAAGACGTCCGTTGTGTACAAGCTTCGTGATTTGC
>RPQS01000235.1 GCA_003818605.1 Candidatus Zhuqueibacterota bacterium
ATGTTTTTTTCGTCATAAGTCAGTTTCGCCGCCTTGCGCAGCGACTCCACATAGGCGCGGGCCACGTCCATCATTTTGCCGCCCTCAACTTCGTGGAGCTGCGACTTGATTTGCTCTTTGCTTTCCGCAAAGGATTTTCGGTTGGCAATGGGACGCCGTTCTTCCACGCGGATCAAATGGTAGCCGTAGTTCGTGCGCACCGGCCCGACCACTTGACCGGGCTTGGCCGACCATGCCGCCTGCTGAAATTCCTCCACCATGCGGCCCCATTGGAAAAAGCCGAGATCGCCGGAATCAGCCGCGCTGGTTCCGTCTTCGCTGAACATTTTTGCGGCCGCCTTGAAATCCAATCCGGCGGCAACGGCTTTCATGATAGAGTCCAACCGCGCTTTGATGCGCGTGGTGTCGGACATGGATGTGTCCGGCGCGGTTTTTAAAAGGATATGCCGCGCGCGAATTTCTTCGCCGGATTTATCGTAAAACTTTTTCGCGGCATCGTCGGTAATCACTTTTTCCACGACTTGCTTCCTGTAGAGAAGGTCCAGCGCCTTGCGGCGGGCCGTGGAACTAAGCTGGTCTTTGACCTGCTGCCGCTCGTCTATTTTCTTATCAAGTCCCATTTGGTAGAAGGCCAGATTGACCGACATGTCGCGCAGGACTTTCTCGCGCACCTGAAACGATTGGCGTTGCGCATTTTCTTCCGTCCGATGACGGCGGATGAATTCATCTTTGAATTCCTGCGACGTAATTTTTTCCCGTCCGACGCGCGCCACAACGGTTTCGCGTGGGCCGCATCCGATGATCGTCAAAATCATGGCGGCCGCAAGGATTGCCAGCCTGAACTTCTTCACGAGCCTCTCCTTCGTTGGTTCGGCGGAGACGACGCTCCGTCCTTTGAATGTATGTGATATTGTTTATTGACCCGGGGAATCGTATTTCGCCTGCGCCACCGGCGTATAAATCCGCATCGGCCTTGTCGGCGCGCCGCTCACCGGCCAGAAGACCGCCGGATCGGTGAACACCGCGAACTTGCGTTCGTACTCGCGAAAATCGTTCAGCATCACAAAACGATCGTTGTCGGTAAAAACCGCCGCAAACCGTTTTCCCTTCAACGCCTGCTCGATGCTGTTCAGCAGCAGACTTTTCGCCGATTCGCTGTCGGCGCGTAATATATCATAAATGGGAAGAGCCGAAGCATACATCCGTTTCCCCGCCAGCGAACCCAAGTAGCCATGATGTCCGATCCATACTTCGCCATCAAATTGACGGATTTTTGTCAGCAGACTTTCTCCCGCGGCGCGATCCGCGTCCGTCGGAAGCTGCTCTTGCGGACGATAATATAAGGATGCGAATTGTAAAAGGACAGCACCGTAAAGGATCAGTCCGCTCCAGATGGCAATGTGCGCACGAGCCGGTTCATGGGCCGAAATCGCATTTTGTATTTCTTGACTGCGACCCTCGAATACCGATGCGGCCAAACCGAACAGCAATGCAAGCAATGCGTAAGCGGGCATAAGATCGTTGGCATAGTTGCCGTCTTTCACGCGCGGCAACCAGGCGGCGAGAATCAATCCAACAGTCCACAGCAGATAAAACCAGCGATCTTTGGACTTGTTCCAAATCGTAAACACGAAGAGAACCGCGCCTAAAACGGCAATGGGCAGCGGACGGAAAAGATCATGCAGCCAGAATTCAGCAAAAGCCTGACCGATCAGCGAATGCCCGGCAGGCATTTCAAACACGTAAAACAAAAACCAGCCGTCCGTCGCGGCATTTAGGACGATGTAAGGAAATCCGATTAAAACAGCCAGTGATCCACTCAGCCATAAACCATGTTCCTTACGCTTCCAAATCCCATATGCAAAGAGCAGAAGCGCGGGCACAAGTGCCGTCTGTTTGGTCATCACGGCCAGCGCGGCGAGCAAGGCTGTTAATATGTATCCGGCTCGGGTCGCGTGGAATCGCATCACATACATACCCGCGAGCAGGAAAAACAGGAAGAGTGAATCTACGCGCGCCAAATCGAACCACGCTCCGCCCAGACGATAGATTGCCGCGAACAATCCGGCGGCAAGCAATCCCGACCATATCTTTCCCGATTCCCGTTTCACAAAAGAGAAGAGGATCGCCATGCACCCCAAGGAAGCAAGCAAGGAGATGATCCGCAACGGGAGGAAACCGATGCCCGTTATAAAGGACGCGGCCGCTCCGATCCAATAATAGAGCGGAGGATAAATAGCCGGAACCCAGTCCACCGATGGCGCAACATACAGCGGCTGCCCATTCATTACGCGCTGCACATGATCCACCATGCTGCCTTCCTGCCACTCGAGTTCGAACGGATACCCGATGCGCAACACAGCCAGCACCACGTACAACAAAATGTACGCGGCAGACAAAATGAATGCTATAATACGAAGAAATTTCATTTATCTTTGTTCCGCCGAGCGGTGGTCGCTGACCCCGCCGGAATCAGGAGTTTTTCGCCAAGCCGGGGCTCCCGACCCGGTCCGCCTTCGGCGCGATCTCGCTTCGCGGACCGGAATCTCTATATAGCCGCAAGCTCCGGCTTTTTCGCAG
>RPQS01000236.1 GCA_003818605.1 Candidatus Zhuqueibacterota bacterium
AAGGGGCTTGTGGTTCCCGTAATTCGCAACGCGGAATCGCTTTCTTTCGACCGGATCGAGGCGGAGATCGAGCGGTTAGCGGCGCGAGCCCGCGGCAATCAGCTCACACTCGACGAAATGAGCGGTGGCACATTCACGATTTCCAACGGCGGAGTGTTCGGTTCGCTGTTGTCCACGCCGATTTTGAATCCGCCGCAGAGCGGAATCCTCGGCATGCACAACATTGTCAAGCGGCCTATAGCGGTGGGTGATGAAGTGCAGATTCGTCCGATGATGTATCTGGCTTTTTCGTACGACCATCGTATCATTGACGGCCGCGAGTCGGTGGGATTTTTAGTGCGGGTGAAAGAGTGTCTTGAAGATCCGATGCGGCTTTTGTTGAAGGTCTGATTGGCGCGACAGCACGTGACTTTAACAACCCGGAGGTATCATGTACAATCTGAAGTCTTTCAGCATGTTTCCGTATTTGCTGCTCGTGGCCTTGCTGCCGCTGTCATTCGCATTCGCGCAAGTTCCCAAGACGGTATTTGTTGGCGCCGATTCCATACAAATGATGTTGATTCCGGCCGGAGAATTTATGATGGGTGATACCAGTCAAGGCGATCACTATCCCGCTCACAAAGTAGCGTTGGATTCCTTCTATATGTGCTCTTATGAAATCACGTGCAGCCAGTATCAGCGATTCTGCGAGGAAACTGCGCGACAACGACTGCCGGAGTTCTGGAGAATGCCGCAGTTTCACAACGGACCGGACTATCCTCGTCACCCGGTTATCGGCGTCAGTTGGGCGGACGCAAAGGATTTTGCCAAATGGATCGGATGCCGCTTGCCGACGGAAGCAGAGTTCGAATATGCGGCGCGCGGCGGCTTTGCCGAAAGACGTTATTCTTGGGGCGACGAGCTGAATCCCGATTCCGCGAATTATAAATCAGACAGCACCAAGGTTGTGGGCAGTTACCCTCCGAATGCTTTTGGACTTTATGACATGACAGGAAACGTTTGCGAGTGGGTACAGGACCGCTATCAGGATACTTATTACATGACCAGCTCCGAGCGAAATCCTGAAGGACCGGAAAGCGGACGATTTCGAGTGATCCGCGGAGGCGGGTGGCACACAGGACCGGGGTGTGTTCGCGTCTTTCATCGCAATGCACTTCCTTCGAATTGGCAGGATATCAACGTCGGATTTCGCTGTGTGAAAAGTCTATCTGAAAAATAGTCTATTTGATTTTGATGCCCTTGCCGGTCGGGAGACCGACAACGGCGAGTGGATAATTGAGGCAATATGCAATACGACGTCACAGTTATTGGCAGTGGTCCCGGCGGATATGTGGCCGCGATTCGCGCCGCGCAGCTTGGAATGAAAGTCGCGCTGGTGGAACGCTATCCCGCGCTGGGCGGAACGTGCCTGAATGTGGGCTGCATTCCATCGAAAGCTTTGCTCGATTCTTCGGAACTCTACTACACGGCCAAGAAGCATTTCGCGGCGCACGGTATAAAAGTCAGCGGACTTGACGTGGACTGGCCCGCTATGCTCCGCCGTAAAGATAAAGTCGTGGCTGATACCGTGGCGGGAGTCGCTTTTCTGATGAAGAAAAACGGGATCGCAGTATACGAAGGTCACGGCTCGTTTGCCGATGCGCGCACGATTGCCGTGACGCGTTCGGACGGACGCGAAGAGCGCTTCGAAACGCGGAACACGATTATCGCCACGGGATCCCGCCCCGCCGCCTTGCCGTTTGCTCCCTTCGACAATAAATATCTCATATCTTCCACGGAAGCTTTAGCTCTGGAAAAAATTCCGGAACAGATGATCGTGATCGGCGGCGGAGCCATCGGATTGGAGTTGGGTTCCGTGTATGCGCGACTCGGGAACGCGTCAGCGTGTTGGAATTCATGGACTCCATCATTCCCAACATGGATCACACAATGGGCAAAGAGCTGCAAAAATCCCTGCAGCGTTTGGGAATGACTTTCTATTTAAGCCACAAGGTGCAAAGCGCGGTGGCGGAAGACGGAAGAGTTGTTGTGACGGCGGAGAATCCCGTCGGAGAGAAGGTTCAGTTCAACGGAGATGTATGTCTGATATCGGTGGGGCGCAAACCGTATACGGAAAACTTAAGGCTCGATAGTGCAGGTATCATTACCGATTCGCGCGGATTTATAGAAGTCAACGGGAATCTGGAAACGCAATGTCCGGGAGTGTTTGCGATTGGCGATGTGATCGGCGGGGCGATGCTCGCGCATAAAGCCGAAGAGGAAGGAATCTTTGTCGCGGAACGATTATCCGGGCAAAAACCGCATATCGATTACAACGCGATTCCGTGGGTAGTCTATACTTGGCCGGAAGTGGCGGGAGTCGGAGTGACTGAAAACGATCTCCGACGGCGCGGGCAAGCCTATAAAACCGGTATGTTCTCATACAAACCGTTGGGCAGAGCGCGCGCGGCCAACGAGAGCGAAGGATTGGTGAAAGTGCTGGCCGATGAAAAAACGGATGAACTGCTCGG
>RPQS01000237.1 GCA_003818605.1 Candidatus Zhuqueibacterota bacterium
ACGGCGCCGTGTCTGAGAATTACCTCGAAGTCACGTTCCCGGTCATTGTCTTCGATTGCGGCGAACCGCCCTATACGGACGTGGACATGGGCGATTTGGATCCCTGCAAATATCCGACGCTGATCGGCAATCCGTCGCACGGTCTGTCCGGCATTGCCTGGCTCGGTGAGACTGTTACGTCGGAAGCGATTCCGCATCCGGTGAACATGGATCTGGATGACGGCGTGGAATTCATCGAGGCACCGTGGACGCCTTGCTATCCGGAAATCGTGAAAGTCACGGTTACGGGCGGCCAATTCTACCATGCCTACGCCGACACCGGCGGCAAGCTGTATCTGAACGCGTGGAAGGACGGTAATCTGGACGGCGATTTCTGCGACTATCTGTGCGAGCAACGCGTTCCGGAATGGATTATCCGCGACAAGGAAGTCACTGCCGATTCCACGTACACGATAGACATCTTAGATCCGGGTCGCGAAGACATCACTCACTACGCGGGAATCTTTCGCTTCCGTCTGACCAGCCGCATTGTCGGCCCGTTCGGATTCGGATTGATTGATCGTCAGGCTTGCCCGGATATGACTTGCGGATCGTTTGCGCACGACTTCCTTGGCGAAGTCGAAGACTATAATATTCCCGAATTCCAGTTGGCCGTAGAGATGGGTTCGTTCGACGCGATTGCGAGCGAAAGCCGCATCACGCTGCGCTGGAACACGCTGTCCGAATCGGGCAACGACCGTTTCGTGATTGCGCGCAACGGTTCGGTCGTAGCGGAAGTGAACAGTCAGGGTGATAATCCGTCCGGCCACAGTTATGAATGGGTGGATGAGAACGTCGAGACCGGCGTGAGCTACTCGTATACGTTGAGTGCGGTTGACATTCAGGGCGAAAGCCGCGTGTTGGCCACGACAGCGGCCACGCCGACCACGACCGTTGCCACGGTTACGGAGTACGCGCTGTACCAGAATTATCCGAATCCGTTCAACCCAACCACTCACATTGCGTTTGATCTCGTGGAGAGCGGTATCGTGACGCTGAAGATATTCAACCCGATCGGCCAGGAAGTGGCAACGGTGCTTAACAGTGTCCTGGAGAAGGGACACCAGTCCGTCACGTTCGACGCCACGAATCTTCCGGCAGGTATGTATATCTACCGCATCGAGGCGACCGGTTTCACGGCCGCCAAGAAGATGCTGCTGATTAAGTAAACGAAAACGCCGCATGAGCGCGGTGTTCGGAAGGTCTTTTGACAAAGAGGGGCGGTTCAGTTCGGGAGCCGCCCCTCTTTGTATGAAATCGGAAATAAAGCTGTGTTGAACTTGTTGTAGCGCGACGTAAAACGACGTCCAGACGCTGCGTCGAACACGAAGACCGATCACAGCATGAAAGATGAAGAGAGGCAGCATCTTCCCGACGCATTGCATTTTGCATGAGTGATATTTACGATCTTCAAAGAAATGAACATAGAAAGAATAAATGAACCGTTGACCAAATAATAAGCGCGAATTATTTGCTTGCTCGCCCGTAATTATGGTAGGTATATTGAATATGAATTTTAAAAGGTAAAACGCGTAAAAATATTTGCGCATAATTTGAAAGCAAAATGAAGAGCAAATATGTTTGGCGGATTGGTTCAGATGAACCACCAGTACCCGGAAAAATTCGATTTGTTACGAATGATACATTAAGGAGCGTACGATGAAAAAGTGTTTAGTGATTTTCTTTCTGCTGGCATTATCGGCGGGCTTTCTGTATGCAGATCCGGATGCCGGCGAAGGCGACGACCGCTGCGCGTGTTCGATCCCAACGTATTCCTGGGCAATTAATGAAGGCGAATCCTCTTCCCAGAACAACAACGGCGGCTGTTCCGTAAATCCACCCGTTTTTAAAGACATTCAGTGCGGGAATGCGATCAACGGAAAAAGCAAAGCGGGGAGCGGCTATAGGGATCAGGATTGGTATCGGATCACCCTGACCGAACGCGACAGCGTAATCTGGAAAGTGGTGGCGGAGTTTGATGTTATTATCATGATTATGGGCCCCGGTACGAACGGCTGCTCGGATCGCATCACGTACGCCGGTCCTGATACGGCTCGGGAATGCGATACGGCCGTTGTATCGGCCTGTCTCGAACCCGGCGTCTATTGGCTGTATGCTTGCCCCAAAGCTAGCAGCGTTTCCTTTAGAGAGTATTTCGCCTACGTTCGGTGCGTGCCCTGTACGCCGCCCGAACCGCCGGAACCCGAGTTTGATATGGGTGACTTGGCCACGTGCAATTACCCGACACTGGTCAACAATCCCGCTCATAAAATTTCCGGAATTGCCTGGCTCGGGGACGCTGTGACCGCTGAGACATCTCCCTATACGAATAATCAGGATCCGGCGGACGACGGTGTGGATTTTATTACCGTCACGTGGACTCCTTGCCGCATCCAGCAGTTGACCGTAAAAATTACAGCTGGTGAACACTA
>RPQS01000238.1 GCA_003818605.1 Candidatus Zhuqueibacterota bacterium
GGTTTGGCGTGTGATTGAGATCCCGTCCAATCGGACGCTTGGCAGTTTGAACAAGGCGATTTGCAATGCCTATGACCGGTGGGATAATCAGTTGTGGTCGTTCTTCTTTGGAATGCCCGGCAAGCGCGGCACTCAGGAGTATGTGACTTACCGGGACCCGCGCCGGTTTGGGCGCAAGACCAAGTCGGGCCATGAGGCGAAGCTGAAGTTCCTTCCCCTCAACGACCACCCGCAGTTTTATTACGTTTGGAGCTACGAGCAACAATGGTGGCATCGCATTGAGTTTCTCGGCATCCATGACGTTGATCCAGACGTGACATACCCTCGTGTCGTTGAATCACAGGGATTTGCACCGCCCGTTCACATCGATTTCCTTGCCCCTCAACCAGCGGACGAGTCCGTGACCATTAACGTCGGCATGGACAAGGACCGCAGGGTGACATATGCCGAGTTGGATGCTTCTCTGAAGACACGGCCCAAAGCACTGAGTACTCCAGAAGTGATCGGGTACCTGCGTGGAGCGGTATCGGCGGCAAACATCGTGATGCCGTCCCGCTATTGGGGTCTTCTGCTGGGGAACGATCCATTTGAAAGCACGGAACAACTTGCGGATCTGCAATCGTTGCTCTTCAGTCTACACAATCAATTGGCAGACTCGATTTCTTCCGGGGTGCCGGTGGTCTTGCGCCGGTCGTTCTATCCGGTTACGCGCGAGGGCCTGTTGCTGTTCGCATCGGATTTGCGGATGGAAATGCAGGGGTTTCGACGGGGGCTGGACATGGGTCAAAGTAATCCGGATGACTTAGACAAGGAAGGCATGCGAGCCATGATGGCGATGGTTGAAGCGGATACGCTTCTGGAAGGTGTGGAGGACTTTCAAAGGCGAAACACCGTGCTCAAACCAGCCGAGATCAAGCAAATACACAAGCAGGTGTTGGGCGTGGCGGAGGTGGTTGACACGATCATGATGGATCTGGGGATCGCTTTTCGGTCAACGCGAAAACAGACAATCGAGAATACACTCAAAACCGCTACCAAGACGGAAGTCAGACGCAACGATCCCTGTCCTTGTGGCAGCGGGAAGAAATACAAGGCCTGCTGCCTGGACAAGATCCGGCAAACGAATCCGGAGAACAATTAAAGGTGAGGCGCTATCGCTAAGTCATGACTGACAACAGCAGAAACAAGGCAAGGATTAGGCGTGTTTACGATGCCACCCTAACCAATATTGAATCGATGATTAGCCAACCGAACCGCGTTCAGTTACATATACCAACCCTGTGGCACCAAGACCAGTGGGAGCGGTACGTGAAAGCGGATCTCATATCACGTAAGGATGTCCAATTCCTACACTCACGGATCACCGTTGCGATGCGTCTACAGGAATTCGTGGGGCTTAACGTAGACGGAAATTGGCGCGTGTCGTTCGACAAGTTGGTGAATTTACTCTTCAATGCGATGTTGATGAGAGAGTGTTTTCCATTGCTTGAGAAAGTGAATGCCACGGAAATGATTCTTCAGTCGCAGGACAGATTCAGCATTCTTCTCGGACGCTCTTCGGACAGTGTGTCAGACGAAACATGGAAGTTAATTGGCACAAGGATTGCAGACCCAATATATAGGGACAACTCGATAAATACAAAGACTCTTTTGCATTTCTTCTTTGCATACCTTTTGTCCGGGGCGCAGCTTGCGAAATATTGGAAGGGGATTGAATTATTCGACGTCGCGTGAAAGATTTGGACAGCCATCTTCGAGCCCATGTAAGTTGCACGCCCACCTACGCCAGTAACATCTGGCGGCAACTTTTAGCTATGCCGACAGCAGATACTCTTAAGTTCGGTTATATATTACTATCATCGGAGAGACCGAAACGATATAGCTGAAGTCGAGAAGTTCTACGGGTTCTTTGTGGATGTTGCAGATGAGCTAATGGGCGAGTTGTCGACTGATTTTGCGCGAAGGCATTTCATTGAATTGGGCTTCGTCATAGCGGAGTCCTTCAGATTTCCGCCGATCAATCTCGGAATTGCGATCATAGGCCGGCAACCCCTGCTCGCCGCAGAGGTCGAGGTCAACGCCGCGAAGCGAAAGCCAAAGGTGGAACCCGAGTGGGCAGAGATTGCGGATGTAGAGTGGTCCACCAAGCCACTTGAGTTTGCACGTGATCGTGAGATGCTACTCGGGCATGGCGCCTGGCCCAGTATTAAGCCAAGTGTCGAACACGAGGCGGACAAAATCCTTTTCGACATACGCAAGGATGAAAATGATAGCACGCCGCTGACAACAAGATTGGTGGAGCGCGTGGATTGCATAGAAACCTATGAAATTGTGAAGGCTCTCGTCGCTCGCTATGTTGTTTGCTGGTGTGCTGCCCGCCATCGAAACAAGAACGTCGTAGAGGAAATCCTCGGCTATCCAGCTCGTCCACCGCGCAGGAAG
>RPQS01000239.1 GCA_003818605.1 Candidatus Zhuqueibacterota bacterium
GCGGAAGTGCCGTACGGTTCGACTTTCCCGGACTCCGCCAATTCGCGATGCTTCTCGGGGTCCATCAGGAGGGGAGTCTTTATGCGGCGCACCAGATCCGTCAGAGAATTCGGCATCTGTCTCGGACTCTCCGGGGGCATATCGCATTGATCCCAGAAGCAGGGAAATTCGTATTGATCTTTCTCCTCGTCATAAAGCGCGACGTAAAAATTGGTTGTATCAATCAGTCGTCCCAATTTCCGGCGGATCGTTGTCAGCAAACTACCCAAATCCTGCGACGCGGTGGTGGCTTCGGCAATCTGATATAAAACCGATTGAATGCGCGCATTGCGTTTGCGTTCGCTGATGTCGCGCGAGACTCCGGTAAAGCCGATGATGCGGCCCTGACTGTCTCGGAGAAGCGTTGCGGTAATTTCCACCCACAACATCGTACCGTTCTTGTGACGCAACTCGATTTCCAGAGTCCGCGAACGATACATATCGCTCGTGTCGGATTGTCGTGCGGCCATCTCCTCCGCGTAGATCTGTTTTACAAGTTCCAGAGATTCCGGACTGATGATGTCGGCAACAGATCGTCCGACCATCTCTTCGGGAGTGAATCCCTGCAGCAGGTAGACGGAGGGACTGACAAACGTCATGTTCAAATCGGTGTCCGCCGTCCAGATAACATCCCGCACGTTTTCCGCCAGCAGCCGGTAGCGCTCCTCGCTTTGACGCAATTCGGTGAGTGTTCTGGCGCGTTCAATGGCATAGCGCACCGACCGCATAATCACGCCGCCGTCCATCTCGCCCTTGACCAGATAATCCTGCGCTCCTTCCTGAACGGCGCGCACGGCGAAACGGTCGTCATCATAACCGGTCAGCACGACGATGGGCTTGTCCGGCGCGGCGGCGTGCAGCTGCTCCAGCGTATCAAACCCCTCGCTGTCGGGCAGGGAAAGATCCAGCAGCACAATGTCAAACGGATCGCTCCGCAGTCTGGCCAGAGCCTCATCCAGACGCGATACGTTGGTCACTATGGGTTGGTGTCCGTTCAATGCCTTCAGCGCCTCGCGCAGAAGGCGAACATCCAACGGATTATCTTCAACTAACAGTATCCGAATCTGCTCCATGTCGTTCGTCTCCCGATTCAAGCGTTCGTATGCGGCAACGTCACGATGTTGAGCCAGAATCCTTCTATGGTTTTAATCACTTCAATGAACTTATCGAGATTGACGGGTTTTACGATGTAGCAATTGGCGTGCAAATCGTAGCAGCTAAGCACATCGAGATCATTGTCGGACGTGGTAAGCACAATCACCGGAATCGAGCGCAAGTTCTCGTCGGATTTGATCTCGAAAAGCACTTCCCGACCGTCCTTTTTGGGAAGATTCAAATCCAGCAAAATGAGATCCGGACGCGCCGCCTCCGCGTACGGGCCCCGGCTATGGAGATAATCCATGGCTTCGACACCGTCCCAAACCACGTGAAGGCGGTTCCGGATTTTTCCCTCGCGGAGAGTTTCTGCGGTCAGGCGCACGTCGCCCGGGGAGTCTTCCACCAGCAGAATCTCAATGGGTTTAACGATGGTCTGTGCTTCCATGGTTTCCGGTTCTCCTCTTGGATGGTTTTCGTTTGGGGAGCGTAAAATGGAAGGTGGAACCCAGACCCGGCTTCGATTCCACCCAAATGCGGCCGCCGTGCCGTTCGATGATTTTCCGGCATATCGCCAAGCCAATTCCCGTACCGGGATGGTCTTTCTGTCCGTGCAGGCGCTGGAAGATGATGAAAATGCGTTCGAAATATTTCGACTCGATCCCGATGCCGTTGTCTTGCACCGCAAACTCCCAATGGTGTTCGTCATCCGACGCCGTTATATGCACGCGCGGTGATTCCGGGCTGCGGAACTTGACCGCGTTGCTGATCAGATTCTGGAAAAGCTGCGTCATTTGAGTATCGTCCGCCGCAATCGTGGGCAGCGGATCGTGGGTGATTGTGATGCCGCTTTCCTCGACGGCCACCTGCAGATTATGCAGCACTTCCTGAAGCACTTTTTCACAGTCTACCGGTTCAAACGGTTTACCGCGCGTATCCACTCGTGAAAATGTAAGCAAGTCGTGAATCAGTTGGCGCATCCGTTCCGCACCCGAGGTGATAAACCCGATAAAATCGTCCGCGTCATTGTCCAGCCTTCCCCGGTAGCGCTGGTCCAGAAGCTGGGCATAGCTGGCCATCATGCGCAGCGGCTCCTGCAGATCGTGCGACGCCACATAGGCAAACCGTTCCAGCTCGGCGTTTGAACGTTCCAGTTCGGCGGCGCGCGCCGCCAATTCCTCTTCCGCCCGCTTGCGCTC
>RPQS01000240.1 GCA_003818605.1 Candidatus Zhuqueibacterota bacterium
CGGTAAGCGCGATGAATAATCTCCTGTGGCCCTATGGACCATCCTACTCGCAGCGCATCCAGACCCCAGCATTTCCCCAAGCTGTTTGTGGAAATTGCCCCCGCCGAAAAACCATGTTTCCGGAAATCCGTTTCCAGCATCGGCAGAAATACTTCATCCAACGCAACGCACGCGCCCGCTTCCCGCCCGATCCGTACAATTTCCCGCACTCGTTCTTCATCCAACGCCGCGTGAGTCGGATTGTGCAGATTCGTGAGCACAATCAGCCGCGTGTGGCCGTCAATCCGCTTCCGTAATTCGTCGGGATCCGGCTGATAGAGTTCCTCCCACCGTCTCGGAAACCGGATAATGCAATCAGCCCAGACTTCCACCGCGCGCAGAATCGGTTCATAAACCGGAGTTTCGATCATCGCCGTTCCGCCCTCAGCCAATGCCGCGCCCGCAATCAGAAAATTGCACTGGCTGGCTCCCTGCGCGATCAGCACATTCTCCGGCTGCGCACCGTAGAGAGCCGCTATCGTTTCCTTTAGGCCGCTATGTCCCCATTCGTTGTGGCCGAACAGATCCGGCATGAATGGAAAGCCGGGCAGCAATGACAAATCCGTGATGGACGGTATGCCACTCCGCGCCAAATTGTATTTTCCGCCAACATAGCCCGACTTCGCCCACTCCATTAGCGGAGATGGCCGCCATTTCCGGTATCGTATCTCCGTTTCTTTCAATCCGCCGCCTCGTCCTTTTTCTTTGTGGCGATCACGTAAAAAGCATGAAAAGTTTCATACACGTAAGATTCGGTCATGCTTTCCGTCCGCCGGCGAATGGGCTTCAGCAAAATAACGAACAAAACCAGCAGAACAATTCCTACGACCAAATGCAGTTCCTCGTAATCCAAAAAAGCCGTAACGGGTACTATTATATTCAACAGCGGTAAAATGTACAGTACAAGATGTTTAAGAACCACAAGCCCGCTGAATCCGATACCAAGCCATGCGGCTTCCAGCATGCCCCGGTATAGACCGCTGAGCGCTCCCAAACGTTCCCGCCCTTGCGCCGCGGTTTCACCCAAGATGGCGTTATCGCAAAGATCGAAAACCTCATCAGTCTCCAGCGGCAAGTTAAATCTCTCGCGAACTTTTTGCGATAGTTTATCGCGGAATTCCTGAGTAAACGTGTCCGGACTCGCGTTTTTTACGGCCACTACCGTATTCTTCGCAAGCGAGTTCATGCGTTTTCCCAACACTATGCCGCCGAACAAATCTAAAACATGACCGACAACGTAACTGGCTAATAAAAAGAGAATGTATGTTCCTAAATCCGCATCGAATGTCCCGAAATGGATTCCCACGAAGCCATTCAAAAACCAGATGATGATAGCCAGCGCCACGGCTCCGGGAACCACGTACCGCATAATATCCCGAAAAGACAACGATAAGTCTTCAGCCTTCATCTTCCCTTCCCTGCTATTTCTCCAATACCACTGATTTCACTTGAAAACTGTTCGTCGTTTCCAATCGCACAAAGTAAACACCGGACGGCTGCGGTCCCGCATTCCATATCAGCCTGTGTGTTCCCGCCGCGGACCGGCCGTTATGCAGTTCACATTGTTCCCGTCCCAAGACATCGAATATGCTTAACCGAATGGATTCCGCGCGCGGAAGACTAAAGGTGATCGTCGCGCTCGCATTGAACGGATTAGGATACACCGCCGCCAGTGAAAAATCATTCCTGACAAATCCCAGTTCCGGCACTTGCAGTTCCGTCGTTCCGTAATCCACGATGGCGCGAATGAAAAAATCCACGCCGCCCCAGCCGTCGCGCATGCGCACAAACCGTCCTTGATAATACTCACTGGCATTAGTGGTCTGCGGGCTGCCGTTATCCGCCAGAATTGCTAAAGAATCATCCGCGCTGTTCAGAATGGCGCTGTAGCCGATGTGGAAATAAGTCCCGCTGTCCACCTCGATGAATGAGCTTGCGAAATTCGCAATGACGAACTGATCCGCGCCCCCTCTCCACGTCGAATCGAGTGAAAAGACAGAACTGGAAAAATCGGCGAAGCTCAGAGTGTCGGTCAGCCAGGGAGAATCCGCCATGGGCAGCGTGTCGGCATCCGACGGCCACACTCTGACAAGCATAGCGGGATCGCCCGTCGTCCACACTGAGAAATTCCGCGTCGGAATCGCGAACATTGCACCCACGATATGAAGACGGCGCGATGCCCGGAAACGCATATTCCGCCAATCGTCGCCATAAGCATCGGGAAATCGAAAAGCAATCGCGGG
>RPQS01000241.1 GCA_003818605.1 Candidatus Zhuqueibacterota bacterium
CGCGGAGTGCGCTGCCCAGTCGGCCCACCGCATTGATGCGCGGCGCCAGACCGAATACGATGTCTCCGACTTCGATTTTACCCGCCTTGATGCAGGCGGTTTCGATCAGCGAGGCCAAACCGACTTCGGGCTGGTTGTTGATTTTTTCCAGTCCGAGTTTAACGAACACGCGGTTCTCGTCAACCAGCGGCACGATATCCGCCGCGCTGCCGAGTGCCACCAGATCCATGTACTTCTCGGTATACTCGGTGTCGAGATTCAACCGGTGAATGATTCCCTGCGCGATCTTGTACGCAACACCGACTCCGGATAATTCCTTGAACGGATATGCGCAGCCTTCGCGTTTCGGATCGCAAACCGCCAGCGCTTCGGGGATGGCATCACCGGGTTCATGGTGATCGGAAATGATCAGATCCATTCCCAGCTTGCCGGTGATTTTGACTTCGGCAATCGAGGTGATGCCGCAGTCCACCGAGACAATGAGACCGGCACCTCCCCTGTGGAGTTCGAGGATGCCGGTTTCCGAAATGCCGTAGCCTTCGTTCTGACGGTCGGGAATGTAAGGTATAACGTCGCCGCCCAGATCCTTGAGGAAGAGGTAGAGCATGGACGCGGCGGTGATCCCGTCCACGTCGTAGTCTCCATAGATAGCGATGCGTTCCCTTCGCCCAAGCGCTGTCACGATGCGCTCCACGGCTCGATCCATATCGCGCATGAGAAATGGGTCGTGCAGGTGGCTGTTCAACGGATTGAAGAAGCGGTCCACCTGCTCGGCTGTTTCGATCCCGCGGTTAATCAGGATGCGCGCGATGGTATAGGGAATGTTCGTCTCTCTCGCTAAGCGCTCGATCTCCTCATGGGGCCGGCTCTCCACCAGTTCCCATTTTGGTTGCATGATTGGTCCTGTATGTTAATCAACGAAAAATCTCCTTAAGGTCGGTCTGTATTACGACAAACAACCTGTGCCATTGCGGCTCGGGAAAGTCGCAGCACCGATGGAAAAATGGTGCCGCCCGATGCCGGGCGGACGGTACTTCCGCCGAAATTGCATGTCTGTGCTTCTCGCGCCATAGGTCTTGCCTATGGCGCGACGCAGACAGCGCAAGCTGAGTCCGCCGGTAAGCCGAATTCTGTACCCCTTGCGGGGCGGCGATCATCCATCTGGGATGGCCATTACTGACCACCTCAAGCAACCTACCCGCCGCGTCTTATGCTCTGCGGGCCGCAGAGACTCGCGGCTTATTTGGTCTTGCTCCGGGCGGGGTTTACCCTGCCGTTGATGTTGCCATCAACGCGGTGCGCTCTTACCGCACCTTTTCACCGTTACCGCCTCTACTTCCGCCGAGGCGGGTCTGTGACCCGCCCGTAATCGGGAAAGAGGCGGCTGTGTATTTTCTGTGGCACTTTCCGTTGCGTTGCCGCACCCGGCCGTTAGCCGGCGCCCTGCCCTGTGGAGTTCGGACTTTCCTCGAACATGTTCGCCGAGCAGAGTCGCTGACCCTGCCGGAACCATGCCCGCGATCGCCTTGGCGGACTCGAAAAATCTAACATCAAACTAGGCAGCACGCTCCCGCGTGCTGCATCGGGAATTAATCAACCGTGTTGACCACAAACCGTTCGCGTGTTGCTTATCGGTAATTATCTATGCGATCCGACACCGCCTGCAAATGATAATCCGGCGCACTGGACCATGGATATTGGGTAGCGTCTTGTACCAGCCCGGCTCGAACCGGATTCTCATGGATATAAAGCAACTTCTGTTCAAGAAATGGAATGCTCGGAACAACCTCTGACCAGTATCCCCGCTGCCAAATGGGCCCCTGATTCAACTGCCGTGCAACATAACTCTTGAAGCAATTCATCCATCGAGGCAATGTCACAGGAGCGATCATTTTGACGATCAGATGAATGTGATCCGGCATAACTACAAAGCCGTAACATTCAATCTCGCCCCGCTGCCGATAGAAATTTAACGTGTCGAGAACTAATTGCCCCAAATGTGTACTCCCCGGCAACCGAGTTGTCGTTTTCAGGCACGTAGTCACAAAAAACGTTAAATCCCCAACGATGCGATTTTCCGGTACACGCCGCATTGCGATTTCAAATCCAAATAAAATTCTGGACTAGGCAGCACGCTCCCGCGTGCTGCAACCATGCCCGCGATCGCCTCGGCGAACTCGAAATACAATAATATTTCCCAACACGCAGGAGCGTGTTGGCTAGTGGTAAAAAATACAACCCAGTTAAATT
>RPQS01000242.1 GCA_003818605.1 Candidatus Zhuqueibacterota bacterium
CATGGGAGACGGCAAGCGAGACGGACAACGATCATTTTGAGGCGCTGCGGGACGGCCGCGTACTTGCGGAAGTTCGGGGGGCAGGTTCGAGCACGGTTGCGCACCGCTATCAATATGTGGACCATGATCTGACGAACGGAGTGACGTATAATTACATCCTGATGAGCGTTGACATCAACGGAATTCGCGAGCAGCTTTCACAAGCATCGGCTGTTCCGCTTGCCCGCGAGGTCGCGATCACCGAATATGCGCTGCATCAGAACTACCCGAATCCTTTCAACGCAGCCACGCATATCGTATTCGATCTGCCGGAAAACGGACACGTGCAGCTTCGGCTATACAATCTCATGGGACAACAAGTCGCGGAACCGGTAAATGGCCCGATGTTGTCCGGTCAACATACGATCCGCGTGGACGCCGGCTCGTTGGCATCCGGTGAATACTTGTATAGACTCGCGGCGAACGGCTTTACATCAACGAAGAAGCTGCTCATCATTAAATAACATGTGAAGCGGCCCATCGAAGCCGGCGAGCAATCGCCGGCTTTTTAATAGTACGGCAGCCGAAAATCAGTGCCTTGCGATCATCTGTATCTCTTTATTCGCGGACAACACTCCGAAGCTCTCCGGCGGACAAAATACAAGGAGTATACTTAGTACACACAATAGACAACGGGAAATCACGAAGAATATCATTTGTTTGTTCGAAGAATCCCGCGTCTCTTGACGACAAACACAAATAATATGAAATTGTACTGTTAATGAACATGGATGTTTGCACAGAAAGGATGTTTGCATGAAGCGCTTGTGGCTACTCTGTATACTCATGATTTCCACAATTTGGCTGCCCGCATCTGCTTTCCAAGTGGATATGGGAAACCTGCCCACCTGCTATCCGACCCTCCTCGGAAACCCGGGTCATAGCCTCTCCGGTATTGCCTGGTTGGGAGACACAGTGATAGCCGACCCGGGTCCGGCGAATGTAAATGTCGCTTCGGATGATGACGGTATCACTTTCATTGGAACTCCGTGGACTCCCTGCACGCGTGTTTTAGTCGAAGTGAAAATAACCGCCGGGCCGAATTACTATCTCCATCAACAGCAAGGCGATACGCTGTTTTTTAATGCCTGGAAAGACGGCAATCAGGACGGCGATTTTTGCGACACACTATGTAACGGCACAGCCCCGGAATGGATTATTCAAGATGAAATCGTTGTTCCGGGACTTTGGCCTTTTTCCTTTACTGATCCGGGTATTTCCAACAACGGAGTTCCCTATCCGGGCATTTTCCGTTTTCGTTTGACTCGCGATCCGGTCGGTCCTTTTGGCTTTGGTTTGTACGATCCCACGGCTTGTCCGGACGCGTGTCCGGGAACTTTTGCCTATGACTCGCTCGGTGAAGTGGAAGACTATGTCTGGCCAGACATGCAGCTGGCTGTGAACCTCAGTGAATTTACGGCTGTTCCGGACGACGGCGCAGTGGCTCTTTTCTGGCGCACGGCATCTGAAACAGGCAACGACCATTTCATTATGGAACGGGATGGCATCGAGATCCAATCCATCCCCTCTCAGGGAAGCAGCGCCACCGGGAACTCCTATCGGTTTACGGACAACGGTCTCCGCAACGGACAAACCTACAGTTATCAGCTGGTCTCCGTGGATGTCAACGGTATTCGGCAGGGTTTAAGAACGATCAATGCAACTCCGACTGAAGCTTCGGCCACGCCGCTGGAATACCGATTGCAGCAGAATTATCCGATCCGTTCAATCCCAGCACGCAAATCACATTTAGCTTGAAAGAAAACGCGCGCGTGTCACTCAGCGTTTATGACGTTCTGGGCCGTCAGGTTGCCTCTCTTGTAGACGGCCAGATGATTCACGGACAGCATACGATAACGTTCGACGGAACGACTCTTCCGTCCGGTCTGTACATTTGCCGCCTCAAAACGGACAGCTTCAGCGACGAAATAAAGATGCTGCTCTTGAAATAGCCGCGGTAATTTTCCGGACGATCTCCCGCATGTGGGGCAGGTTAATCACCTGCCCCGCGTCGCTTTTAATACCCTCAAATAGACTTGGTAGGGTTAGTTGGATTGGTATAATTCCAACGAGGGATGCCGCGGGCGTTTCCGCGGATTTGACATGAAGACATGTTCAGTTGATGAATAGTCATTCGGGAGGAGAGC
>RPQS01000243.1 GCA_003818605.1 Candidatus Zhuqueibacterota bacterium
TTCATCCGATCCGTGCGGTTCGCAGTTTCCATTGCTCGATCAAACGTTGAGCCGGCTCCCGGAATCGAATCCATGACCCGTTCCTCGCTATATACGATACCGTGCCGTCAGTCCATGTAACATCAGGACGCAATCCATGGGCCGCCAACCGTCCAAATACGGCCGGATGTGGATGACCATGTATATTCGGTCCGCAAGATATTACACACAAATCCGGTTTTGTGTCTTCGATGAACTGATTGCAGGTCGCGGTTTTACTTCCGTGATGCGCAATTTTCAGCAAATCGGTCTTTATGAATTCTTTCCACACAATCAGATCGTGCTCGACTGTGCTGTCAATATCTCCGGGCAGCAATGCGGAAGATCCGCGACAATCCAATCGAATGACAAGCGATTTTTGATTATCCGTGGCGTCACTTATAAGACGGACGGAATCCGGCGAAAGCACCGTGAGCACAACATGTTTATCCATTCGAATTCTATCACCAGCCTGCAGGATTTCCAATTGCAGGCCTTTCCGCCCGGCAGCTTCCGCGGTAATCATAAAAGTACGCGAATCCGACGAATCGCCGTTTGTAAAGATGCGCTTAACGGGAATACTCGACAACAGATCGGGGGTTCCGCCGATATGATCCATATCCGGATGCGTAAGAATAATAGCATCCAATTCGCGAATCTGTCTTTCTGAAAGAACCGATAAAATCCGTGATGCCGCAGACCATGATTTATATGTCGGCCCCGTATCCACTAAAGCATTTCGGCCCGATGGGGTCGAAATCAGTGCGGCGTCGCCGTTGCCAACATAGATAAAAGATACTGTGCAATCCCGCTCACGCGGCCACAGCGCCGCCGACCACACTATAACGCAAGCCAGAAACAGAAAGGCACTGGCGATCCATTTCGCTCGTTTTAGAAATGCGCCTGTAAATAACAACATCACGCCCGCATAGACAGCGAGCAGAAGCAGGAACGGCATGGGCCGGATTGTAATTCCGGCCATTGGAAGATCGGCTAACATATCAATAAATGCGCCCAGGAAATAAGCCAATCCATTTAAGGTATATGCAACCGGTACCGCAACAACATGACAAACAGCCGACAGCAGGAGCAGCAATAGAGCCCAAACAAGCATGATACCAAAGAGCGGTACGGCAATGAGATTTCCAAAGGCGCCGATAAAAGGAATGCGATGAAACAGAAAGCCAACCAACGGCAAAGTGGCAACTTGTGCAGATAACGTGGCCGCCAACAAACTCCAAGCAGATCCGAGAAATCGGAACTTCGTAACGGATCTTCCGCTCCGAAAAAGGGAGTCGAAGTACTGATAACTACTCACCAAGCCTAATACGGAAAAATACGAAAGTAGGAATCCCGCATCCAGACAATCCAACGGACGCCATAATAATTCAAGGAAAGCCGCCGAAGCGACGGTGTTAAAAACGGTCACTTGCCTGCTTAGCAAGAGGCCTAAGACAAAAAGACCGGCCATCAGCGAAGCTCGAATCAATGACGGAGCTTCTCTTCCCAATTCCATGTAGAACAGGATTACAACAAGAAGCAGCCATAATCGCCCTAAACGCGGTAAAAATAGCAGTCCACTGAGGAGCCAGATCACGGAGACTACGATACCGACATTCACCCCGCTTAAGGCGAAAACATGGCTCAAACCGGTTACACGAAGCTTGTCCGAAAAATCGCTTCCAAACTCGCCCCGATCTCCAAGCAATAAGGCACAGGACAAGGCAGCGGCATCCGGACTCAATTCATGACGAAAGGAACGCCGAATCCATGCACGAACGCCATCAACACATCCCCGAAACGAGAACTTCCCCGATTTATTCACAACGATGTCCGTTGCCTGAGAATAAAGCTTAGCACCCTCGCGCCGATTCAGAACCGCAACCAGCGATCCTACGCTCGCTGACGTTCGACTGATGGACGGTTCTAATTTGCCGCGGGCATAGATCCAATCCCCATAGCGCAGGCTCGCGAGTGAAAGCGAATCTGCAAAAACACGTATTCGCAGATCCCCTATCGAATGCCGCTTTGATTCCGACCAAACGGATGCCTGCGATAAAACAACCGAGCCGGACCCATACGAATCGGCGGCCGGGAGCCATATTCGCCCTGTAACAACAA
>RPQS01000244.1 GCA_003818605.1 Candidatus Zhuqueibacterota bacterium
ATAATCGCGGCGGCCGCAATCTGCGGTTCGGCATTCGCGAGCACGCGATGGGCGCGATTCTCAACGGCATCGCGCGCACAGCGCCCTTCATTCCGTTTGGAAGTACATTTCTCACGTTTTTAGACTACATGAAGCCGTCGGTGCGGCTGGCGGCGCTTTCGCATCTGCCGGTGATTTACGTTTTCACGCACGACAGTATTGGCGTCGGAGAAGATGGACCGACTCATCAGCCCGTGGAACAACTCTGGTCACTGCGGGCGACGCCGAATGTGTGGGTTTTTCGTCCGGCCGATGCCAACGAGACGACTTTATGTTGGCAGGTGGCCGTGCGTAGAACGGACGGCCCGAGTGCATTGGCTCTCACGCGTCAAAATTTGCCCGTACTGGATCCCCAGGTCTACGGTTCATTAGGCGTGGAGCAGGGTGCATATATTTTAGCGGAAGCGTCCCGCGCAACTCCGGACGCGATTTTATTGGCAACGGGAAGTGAAGTATCCTTAGCCTTGCGCGTCCGCGAACAACTCGAGATGGATGGTATTGCCGCCCGTGTTCTGTCCATGCCCTGTCTGGAACTCTTCGACATGCAACCGGAAGAATATCGGAACCGAATTCTTCCGCCGAACGTCAAAAATCGTATTGCAATTGAAGCCGGTGCAACCTGCGGCTGGTGGAAATATACGGGACTGGACGGAGATGTGATCGGTCTGGATCGTTTCGGTGCTTCCGCTCCGGCGGATACGCTGTTTGAAAAATTCGGATTCAATGTGGAGCAAATTGTTTTGTCCGCTAAAAAAATGATTGCGCGGAACAACTCCGGAAACGGAGGTCGCCAATGATGAGAATTGCTGTCGGCTGCGATCATGCCGGATTTTCGCTGAAAACCGAACTCGTAAATTGGCTTGAAGCGCAGGGGCATGCCGTCGAAGATTTCGGGACATATTCCGCCGACCCCGTGGATTATCCCGATTTCGCGCGGGCGGTAGGACGGGCCGTGGCGCAGGGTTAAGTTGAACGCGGCTTGGTCGTGTGCGGAAGCGGAGTCGGAGCGTGTATCGCCGCTAATAAGATCAAAGGCGTACGGGCTGGCGTGTGTCACGATACATTTTCCGCTCGTCAAGGCGTCGAAGACGACGATATGAACGTTGTTTGTGTAGGCGCGCGCGTCATTGGTTTTGAACTGGCCAAGGAAGTGCTGACCGCCTTTTTGAATGCCAGATTTTCACATTTAGAACGCCATGAAAGACGGCTTCGCAAGGTATTGGAAATAGAAAATGCGGGATCGTAAATTCCCGCTTACCATCCTTTAACGATATTGATTCCCCATGACTCACCCTGTTTTAAAAGCCACGCTTGATCTCGGACAATCCGTATGGCTCGATTTTATTAATCGCCAGCTTATGGATTCGGGACGGTTGACGATGTTGATCGAGGAGGGATTGCGCGGCATGACCTCCAATCCCACTATTTTCGAGCAGGCTATCGCTGGAAGTTCCGATTATGATCGCGACGTGCGCGAAGGAATCCGGCACGGCTGGTCGGCGCTGCAGGTGTTCGAACATTTGGCGGTGGAAGACATTGTCCGGGCCGCCGATGCGCTGCATTCCGTCTATGACGAATCCGAAGGTGCGGACGGTTTTGTCAGTCTGGAAGTGTCGCCCAAGCTTGCGCACGACACGCAGAATACGATTGCGGAAGCCAAGCGCTTGTGGTCCAGTGTGGATCGCCCGAATCTGATGATTAAAGTTCCCGGTACGCGTGAAGGACTTCCCGCCGTGCGTGTCTTGCTCAGTGAGGGAATCAATGTGAACGTCACGCTGATCTTCTCATTGCAGCAATATAAAGACGTGTTGGAAACCTATCTTTTGGCTATGGAAGACCGCGCGAATCGCAAGCAGGAGTTGAACCGGATTGCCTCGGTAGCCAGCTTTTTTATCAGCCGGGTGGACACATCTGCCGATAAACAACTTCTGGCTAAGAATCGCAGCGATTTGACGGGCAAAGCGGCAATCGCAAACGCCTGCGTTGCCTACCGGCATTTTCTTGAAGTGACGGAGTCATCACGCTGGAAGAATCTTGCGGCCAAGGGTGCGCGCGTGCAGCGGCCT
>RPQS01000245.1 GCA_003818605.1 Candidatus Zhuqueibacterota bacterium
TCATCAACGTGCAGATTCTATACGGCGGCATCGTCCTCATGTTTGTGTCGCTGATTATCGCGGGTTTCGGGGGGATGAACGTTTCCATGCCGGATTTCAACCTTGCCGAAGGCACGCAGAATCTCGGTTTGATTTGGCCGATGATGTTTATTACGATTGCCTGCGGCGCGATTTCCGGATTTCACTCTCTGGTGGCGGGCGGGACCACCGGCAAGCAATTGCCGCAGGAAACCGACGCCCGCAAAGTGGGCTACAACGCGATGCTGCTCGAATCTCTGCTGGCGGTGTGCGTGCTGCTGACCATTGCCGGTTCGCTTTCGTTCGTAGATTACAAATCCATCGTCTGGCCGACTGATCCGGCGGTCAAGTCGAATCCGATTTTAGGTTTTTCGCTTGCGGCGGGAAATTTATTCCATCGCGGTTTGGGCATACCGGTACCCTTGGGGACCGTGTTCGGAATTCTGCTGATTGAAGGATTCGTCGTTACGACGCTCGATGCCGCCGTGCGGCTCAACCGCTATCTGTTTGAGGAGTTGTGGGCAATTCTCTTTAAAAATCCGCCTGCGATTCTCAAGCATTACTGGTTCAATTCCGGTTTGTCTGTCGTCTTAATGTGGATACTGGCCTATTCCAACGCGTTCAGCACGCTGTGGCCGATTTTCGGAACGGCCAATCAGCTTCTGGCCGCGCTCGGACTCTTGGCGGTGTCCAGTTGGCTTGTGCTGCGCAAACGAAAATATTCATTCACGCTGCTTCCGGCGATCTTCATGATCTGCACGACAATAGCATCGTTGATCATTCTCCTTTTCAAATATTCCAAACAGAACAACGTATCGCTTATTGTCGCCGATGCAATTATGCTGGGACTCGCAGTCGGCGTTGTCACGCTGGTTGTTCGCACCTTCATCAAACCGGCCGCCGCCGCGTCCGAGCGGATTCCGGCCGCGGAAAAGTAGGATTCAATGGCTCAATCCGATTCCATCAACAACTCGCTCTGGCTGGATAATGCTCCCTTTGCCGCAACGGTCTGCGATAAAGCCGGGATCATTCAATATATGAACCGCAAAGCTTGCGAAACGTTCGCGAGCGACGGCGGCGAAAAATTGATCGGCACGAATGTGTTAGACTGCCATCCCGAACCGTCGCGGACCAAAGTGCTCGATATGTTGGAGCGCGGCGAGTCTAATATCTACACGATTGAAAAGAACGGCGTGAAAAAGCTCATCTATCAGATGCCGCGTATCGAACACGGAAAACTCTGCGGGCTGGTCGAGTTGTCGCTCGAAATTCCTTTCGACATGCCGCATTTCATCCGCAAGAATTCGTAATGCACCTGTCCGTCTGACGCGAGGACTTCCACATGGATTGGTATCTCTCTTGGGTCAGCGCTTCTCCGCTGCAATCCGCCGCGGTGCAATTTGGAATACTGGGCACACTGGGCGAATTGATTTCTCACGTTCTTAAAACCCGTCGCATCGGGCTGCCTTGTTCTCTGCTCCAGTTGGCGGGTCGAATTCTGGCGTGGGCTGTTTTAGGAATTGTCATCAAGTATGGCTTCACCGGCATGAAGGGATTTGTCGCGGCTTTGAATGAGCACAACCTGCTGCCCGCCGCGTGCATGGACGGCTTGGGTTGGGCATTCGCGGTTTCGGTATTCACCAACGTGCTGTTCGGACCGCAAATGATGTTGTTTCACCGCGTCGAAGAAAATCTCATTGCGCGCCGCTGGACGCTGGAAGGAATGCCGCGGGCGTGGTTCACGCTGATCTGGTTTTGGATCCCCGCGCATACGGTCACTTTTTCGCTGCCGAAAGATTATCAGATCGGACTGGCCGCGCTCTGGTCGGTTGCACTCGGCCTCATCATGGGATTAACCGCCCCCAAGCCCATTG
>RPQS01000246.1 GCA_003818605.1 Candidatus Zhuqueibacterota bacterium
CAGTTTCACGCAATCGGCCGGTGTGCCGCTGATGGCATAGACATGATCTACGCCTTCCATCGTCCACGGGAAAAGCCGAATCGGTTCGGAAAGTGTAATCGCGTGTCCGACCGCGGATTGCTCCCGGTCGGGAGCAATCACCCACAGTTCGCCGTAATCACGCAGAGCCTCCACTAACGCGCGCAGTCCCGGAGATTGGATTCCATCGTCATTCGAGATTAGTATTCTCACTCCGACTGCTCCGCAGGCTGTATAAAAAATTTCAGCATGGTAATCAGCGTCGGCTTAATCTCGCTGCGGCTGATGATTTTATCGAGAAATCCTTTCTCCAGTAAAAATTCGCTGCGCTGAAATCCGGGAGGAAGATCCTGACCGATCGTCTGCTTGATAACGCGCGGTCCCGCAAAACCGATGAGCGCACCGGGTTCGGCGATATTCACGTCGCCCAGCATCGAGAAGCTGGCCGTCGTACCGCCGGTTGTCGGATTGGTGAGAATGGAAATAAACGGCAATCCCGCATCGGAAAGCTCTACCAATTTCACGCTCACTTTTGCCAACTGCATGAGAGACACGGCACCCTCCTGCATGCGCGCTCCGCCGGATCGCGAAATCGCAATCAGTCCGCGCCGGTCTTGAATGGCCCGGTTAACGGCTTGCGCAAATTTTTCCCCGACGACGCTCCCCATGCTTCCACCCATGAAGCTGAATTCCATCACGCCCAACACGGCAGGAATGCCGCCGACGGCGCAGACACCCGTTGTCAAGGCGTCGTTTCTGCCCGTTTTCTTGATGGTAGCCGTGATGCGATCGCTGTATTTCATCTGATCGCGAAATCCAAGCGGGTCGGTGGACTTCAGATTCTGTCCGAATTCCTCCCACGTACCGTCATCCGCTAAAAGCGAAACGTATTTTTCACCCGGCATCGCAAAGTGAAAGTTGCACTTGGGACAAACCAGCAGCCGCTTTTCCAACTCGCGGCTGAACACGATCTCTCCGCAACTCTCGCACTTCACCCACAAGTTGTCCGGAGTGGACTTCTTGGGGTGCGATTGCATGCCGGCTCGCTCTCGTTTAAACCATTCCAGTGCCATAGGCTTTATCCTTCCCTGCCGCGCTCGTTCAATTCGTTTGCTTCATGCGCCGATTCATCGTGAGTCTCCAACCGGCTGTGCATGACCCAGGCGTCCTCGCCGTCCGGATAGTAGCTCTTGCGCAATGTGAGTTGTCGAAAACCGAACCGTTGATATAGGCTGATCGCCGGGAGATTGGATACCCGGACTTCAAGAAAAAGATCCCGCATTCCGCTGTTGCCGCAAAGATCAATCAGAAATTGCATTAACTTCGCCGCAATGCCCTGCCGCTGCATCGGAACGGTCACCGCCAGATTCAGAATATGGACTTCATCCAGTACCCATTGCGTCACGAGATAACCCGCGACGCCTTCGCCGCACAATGCCACCCAGCTCTTGTCCGACATGCGGATCACTTCCAGAAAGCTCGATGCCGTCCATGAGTCGCGGAAAACCGTCTTCTCGATCTTCAGCACCGGCGCAAGATGATTGGTCGCCATCGGAACGATCTGAATTTCAGCCGGTGTGTCGCTCATGAATCTCCCGATAACGGTCTACGATGTCGGTGACCTGCCTCATTTCCGCAACGTCATGCACGCGCACAACGTCTGCGCCGGCAAGAACGGCAATGGCTACGGCTCCTGCGGTGGAAAACTGCCGCTCGTCCGGCGGCAAGCCGCTGAACTCACCGGTGAATGCCTTGCGCGAAGGCCCCGCCAATAGTCCGGCAGCCAAATCAGCGAAAGAGTGAAGTCCGCTCAACAGTTGGTAATTCTGGTCGAAGGTCTTCCCGAACCCGAGACCGGGATC
>RPQS01000247.1 GCA_003818605.1 Candidatus Zhuqueibacterota bacterium
GGCCATCGGTCCGGTGATTGCGGACGGGTTGGATCGCGTTTGGGCGGGAGGGGGGCGGAATGGAACGCGAACGTTTGTGATAGATATAAATCAGACCGTGACCGACACTTCGGACGATTATTGGTGGGCCTATCGTCCGGGGGACCGCCGCGATCCGACCAGTTGTCTCGAAGACATCGGCAGCGAAGTGCTGTCATGGACGATTGACCAGCAAGGGTATTTGTGGATCGGCACAACTACAGGGGCTTATTATACTCAGGGTGGAGTTCCCTACGACATTGGTCAGCTCCGATTTGTCTGCGTATGGGATTTGCCGGTCGGGGAACGAGTTAATGCCATTCACGTGGACGTGCACGACAACAAGTGGTTCGGTACGAATGAAGGTGTGGCCGTACTCGACAAGAATTTTATGTGGATTCACGTTTTCCAGACGGCCACGAGCACGGAAAACCGTTCCGGTTTGGTTTCCAAGAATGTTTTGTCCATCACCTCCAATTCCCGCAGCGGAGAAGTATGGATCGGAACGGCGGACGGGCTTTCACGGTATGAGTCGCCGTATGTATCTGCGGGCGGCGACCTTGCCGACTTGTGGCCCTATCCGAATCCGTTTCGAGCCGACGGTTCGCAGCGATTGCGAGTAGATCCGGTAAAATTAGGCGGACGGTTCGACGACCTGCGCGTGTACACGATTTCCGGCAGGCTGGTCCGCAAATTAACCTGGGCGCAGATGACCGATCCGCGCAGCGTGGGCGGATGGGACGGCAGAAACGATGATGGAGAGTTGGTGGCGGGGGGAGTATACCTTATGGTGGCAACGTCCACGGACGGAAAATCAGCGGTCGGAAAAGTCGCGGTTTTAGGAAGGTGACTTCGCCATGCTGCGGCGGCTCCTTATCGAAAATTACCTTCTGGTCCGGCGCATTGAGTTGGAGTTCGCCGACGGCTTAACCGTGCTGACGGGAGAAACCGGAGCGGGTAAGAGCATGCTGCTGGGCGCGTTGGACGTTCTTTTAGGGGAACGGTTTCCGCGCAATCCCGTTCCCGAACACGCAGAGCGATCCGTGATCGAAGGAGAATTCGATTTGCCGGAGTTGCCATTGAATGTGAAAACGCTGCTTGGGGAAAGCGCGAAAGGCAGGCAGCTTTTTCTGCGGCGCGAAATCACACGGCAGGGACGATCCCGCAGTTGGCTGAACGATCACCCGCTGCCGCAAGAGGCTCTTCAAACATTGCGGGAAGCGTTGGTTGATTTTCACGGACAGCGCGAACATCAGTCTCTTTTTAAACCGGCTTGCCAACTTGACTACGTGGACGTTTATGCCGGGACGCGCATCATTGCACAGAACGTAGCCGTATTATTCGCTTCACGCCTTGAAAAAAAACGCGAACTGGAAAAGACGAAAGCGGCTTGGACTGCTCACCAAAAAGATCGCGCGCTTTTAGAATACCAGTTGGAAGAAATCGAGCGGTTGGGGCTGAAGGCGGGTGAAGAAGACGCTTTGGAAGCCCGGTTGACCAAACTGGAGAGTGCTGAGAAGCTCGCGTTGGAAGCGTCGCGGCTGCTTGGCTTGCTGTCCGAGGCGGATCCTTCTTTGGTGGCGCAGAGCGGTCAAGCGAAGGTCATTGCCGGGGGAATCAGTAAAACCGACCGCGATCTGTCGCCGGTAGCCGAAGAACTGTCGAGCATTTCTTCCCGTTTAAAAGATATCGCCGAGCAAGTCCGACATTACATTGACGGCTTGTCTTTTTATGACGCCGAACTGGTTCGCTTGCGGGAACGCCGCAGCATTTTATGGGAATTGCGCCGCAGACACGGACTTGCTGTG
>RPQS01000248.1 GCA_003818605.1 Candidatus Zhuqueibacterota bacterium
TAATCGCCAACATAAATCAATGTCTTCGCCGAATAAAAAATAGTCTTCGTCAAAACCGTCAACCTCGTCGAAACATGATTTCCGCACCATCATACAGGCTCCCGACAAGCACTCGATCATTGCCTCAAAATCTTGCGAAAACCCCAGACGATGATAGCTGCCGAACACGCGACTGCGCGGTAAAAGGCGATCCAAACAGAGAAAGTATCCCAAAGCATTCCATGTTGTGGGAAAACCTCGCCGCGAAGACTCTTCAAAAGCACCGTCGGTCCCGATGATTTTCGGTCCGCACGCGCAAGCTTCGACGCGATACCGCATGAATAAAGCTAATTCCCCGATTGCGCCCGGTTGAACAATCGTGTCCGGGTTCAGGATCAGCAGCAGTGAACCGTGTGCGTGACGCGCGCCGATATTTACGGCCTTGCCAAATCCAACGTTCTCCGAATTCTCGATGAGAGTGACGTCGGGGAAGCGGGAACGAATTTCCGTTGCCGTCCCGTCTCCGGATGCATTATCTACCACGATGCAGTCCGTCAGCCACTCCTTTGCCATACTTCGTAAACTATCGAGGCATGCGCCGATGCATGCCGCCGATTGATACGTAACGATGACTGCGCTGACACATCGTTCCGGAGTCATCTACAGTCTGCCCAAAATAGACCTCAAGCGCAGCTTCCAAACCATGAAGACGGCTTCGCGAATAATGGCTTTCGACATTTTCGAGCTTCCCACGCGGCGATCCACAAAAATAATTGGGATCTCCAAATAACGGAATCCCTTCTTCCACGCTTTGAAATTCATCTCGATCTGGAAGCTGTATCCGCCGGATTTTACGCGATCCAGATCAATGGCTTTAAGCACTTCAATGCGGAAGCACTTGAAGCCTCCGGTAGGATCGCGTACGGGCATGCCCGTAATCAAGCGCGTATATTTGGATGCAAAATAGCTCAGCAGCAATCGCCGCAGCGGCCAGTTCACAACGGAAACTCCGTTTACGTAGCGTGATCCCAATACGAAATCGTAATCCTTGATTTTTTCCACCAGCCGCGGCAGATCGCCAGGATCGTGCGAGAAGTCCGCGTCCATTTCAATGACGATTTCATAGCCGGCGGCGATGGCGAACTTAAATCCCGCCACGTACGCTGTTCCCAAACCCATTTTCCCAGGCCGCTGAATCAGCTTGATGTGCTCTTCATTCTTCATCCGCTCCTGCACTCGCTGAGCGGTGCCGTCGGGCGAGTTATCGTCCACAATTAAAATATCCAGGCCGAGATTCTGTGCCTGAATCGCATCCAGGATCGCGTCTATAGTGTCTCGTTCATTATAGGTCGGGATAACCACCAGGCCCTTCACAGCCGCGCTCCTTTCGCTTTAAACTCGCGCAATTTCTCCCGGATCGTTGGATCTTTCAGCGCCAGCATGCGGGCTGCCAGCACGATAGCGTTTTGTGCACCCGCTTTGCCGATCGCCACGGTGGCTACCGGAATACCCGCAGGCATCTGCACCGTTGCCAGCAATGCATCCATGCCGTTCAATGAGGAACCGGGTAGCGGTACGCCAATCACCGGAAGAAGAGTCTCCGCTGCGCATACGCCCGCCAAGTGAGCCGCCATGCCCGCTGCGGCCACGATGATTTCCGTCCCGTCGGAAGACGCTTCGGCTAATCTGCACCGCAATTGTTCCGCGTTGCGATGAGCAGAAAGAATTTCCAGTTTCGTCTCGAGGCCGAAATACTCCGCCAATCGCTCGGTTCCGTCAAAATACTCCCGATCCGACGAGGAACCGATCAGAATTAATACACGAGCCATTCTCAAACTCCCG
>RPQS01000249.1 GCA_003818605.1 Candidatus Zhuqueibacterota bacterium
ATCCGATGCTGCTTGTAGACCGCATCCTGGAAATCACTCCGCTGGAACGGGTGGTTGGTCTCAAGAACGTGACGCGCAACGAACCTTACTTCAATGGGCATTTCCCCGGACATCCGGTTATGCCGGGTGTTTTGATTATCGAAGCGATGGGGCAGACCGGCGGCGTCCTGCTTCTGAATTCCATAGAAGATTCCGAGAATAAGGTGGTCTATTTCACGGGTCTTGACAACGTAAAATTCCGTAAAACCGTTATTCCGGGCGATCAGATTCGATTTGAAGTGGTGATGAACCTGTTTCGCCGGGGATTGTGCAAAATGCGCGGTGAAGCCTTTGTGGACGGCGTGCTCGTCGCGGAAGCGGATATGACCGCCGTCGTTGTGGACAAATAACACGGAAATATTCCATGACGTACATTCATTCCTCAGCCGTGGTTTCGCCGCACGCGAAAATTGCTGATAATGTAGAGATCGGACCGGGTTCCGTGATTGACAAGAATGTCATTATCGGAGACGGTTGCCGCATTGACAGTTGCGTGCATTTATATTCCGGCGTGAGGTTGGGACGCGGCGTGCGTGTTTTCCACGGCGCAGCGCTAGGCGGTGAACCCCAGGATTTGAAATTTGGCGGTGAAGAAACGGAACTTTTCGTCGGGGACAACACGATTTTACGGGAGTTTGTGACGTTAAGCCGCGGGACGAAAGCAACCGGTCGGACTATCGTCGGCAGCGATTGCATGCTGATGGCTTATTCTCACGTGGCGCATGATTGTTCAGTCGGTAATCAGGTCATTTTAGCCAATTCCGTCGCATTGGCCGGTCATGTGGAGATCGAAGATTTTGCCATTTTAGGAGGGATTGTTCCTGTTCATCAATTCGTACGGATCGGCCGCTATGCATTTGTCGGCGGGGGCGTCCGCGTACCCAAGGATATCCCCCCCTATATTATGGCGACCGGACAACCAACCTCATATTATGGATTGAACTCCGTCGGTCTGCGTCGTCGAGGGTTTAGCGATGAAACTCGTCTTACACTGAAACGCGTTTATAGTCTTTTGTTTCAATCGAAGCTGAATATTAGTCAAGCCGTAGCAACAATCCAAGCCGAATACGGCCACATTGAGGAAGTTCGCATTATTCTCGAATTCATTTCCAAGTCGAAACGAGGTCTTATTCCGGGCAACAAGCGGCTGCGATCCGAGGATGAAGCGTAATGTTTCTGCATATTGAGCAGCTTCCGGCAAAGCCAGGCTCCGTGCTTATGCGCGAAGATTTTGACTTGCTTCAGGCGGCGGAGCGCGGAGACTTGCCTCCGACTCTACGTTTTTATGAGTGGGAAGAACCGACTATATCGCTGGGATTCCATCAAGATGCCAGTGTTTTAGACGACGAACGGATATCGCACGCGAAACAAATGTGGGTTCGCCGTCCCACCGGCGGCGCTGCCGTTATGCACAGCCAAGAGCTCACCTATTCGATCATCCTTTCGGGGTGTACCGGACAAGGGGACGGCTCTCTTGTCCAGCAGTTCGTCAGCGAAGCCATTGCCAAAGGTTTGCAGCGAATCGGTGTGGCGGCGGAGGCGGATGCACGCGGCGAACCGATGACGGCACTACCGAACAGGATTTCATGCTTCGTCAGAACATCGCGTTGGGAAGTGACGGCATATGGTAAAAAAATCGTCGGCAGCGCGCAGCGCCGTCTGACCAATGCCATCCTGCAGCACGGTTCGATTCTGGTCGGAAACGATCATTTACGCATTGTTGATTTTTTACTCATGCGGAATGAAC
>RPQS01000250.1 GCA_003818605.1 Candidatus Zhuqueibacterota bacterium
TATTGCGGCGAACGGCTACCTGAGAGCGATCATGCACCCAAGCTTTGACGTACTTTTCGGTATCGGGAAATTGCTCGATGGTGGCTTCCAGCGCCGCCAACTCGATTTCCTTCCAGGCCAAGCGGCGTTCCTGCTTCTGCTTGACATGACAGGACGCCTCGACTTGCTGCGCGAAACGCTCTTCCAGAAACGCATCAAGTTCGGGATTCCGAACCGGCTCCGGCCATTCCACTTTTTCGACACCGACCGCCGCGGCAAATTCTTTTTGCAGGGCGACGAGACGTTTGATTTCCGCATGAGCGATGGAAAGCGCTTCCAGAAAGACGTCTTCCGACACTTCCTTGCATTCGCCCTCGACCATAATGAGCGAGTCCTCGGTGCCGGCCACGACGACGTCAAGCTGCGATTCTTCGAGCTGTTTGTTCGTAGGATTGACTATGTATTCGCCGTTGATGAAGCCTATACGGAGCGATCCTACGGGACCCTGAAAAGGAATCTCCGAAACCGACAGCGCGGCGGACGCGGCAATCGTTCCGAGGAAATCCGGATCATGTTCGCCGTCCGAAGACAGCACATTAATCATGACCTGCACTTCCTGATGAAAGCCTTTCGGAAACAGCGGACGGATGGGGCGATCCGTAAGGCGCGCGCTCAGAATTTCTTTTTCCGAGGGGCGGCCTTCGCGTTTAAAAAAACCGCCCGGGATGCGGCCGACCGCGTAGAGTTTCTCGCGATAGTCCACGCTGAGCGGCAAAAAGTCCAAATCCGTTTCCGCATCGAGATTCGCCACAACCGTAGCGAGCACGACCGTATCCCCCATCGTGAGCCAGCAAGCACCGTCGGCTTGCTTGGCGATGCGGCCGGTTTCCAATTCCAATTTGAATCCACCGAATTCGATGGATTTCCTGACAACCATTCTTTTTCTCCGATTCTTCTTTAGCGGCGCAGTTCGAGAGCCTCGACGAGCTTTCTGTAACGGGTGACGTCTTTACGCGTCAGATAGGTCAAGAGTCTGCGGCGCTGCCCGACGAGCAGCATCAAGCCGCGGCGGGAGTGCGTATCTTTCTTGTGAATTTTCAGATGTTCGGTCAGATGATTAATCCGCTGTGTGAGCAGCGCCACCTGTACTTCGGGACTCCCGGTGTCTTGTTCGCCACGGGCATACTTTTCGATGACCGGTTTCCGATCGGTCGTGGTCAACGCCATGTCTTCCTCTTCGTCTTGTATTTCTATTGTCTGTTTAGCCAAAAACGATTCGCGGGTGGTCTCAGGAAACGTTCCGCATTACGCCGCGCTCTTGGATGAGCTGCAACACGGAATGCACGTCATCCGCGATTTGAATTTTGAGTTCCTGTTCGGACTCGAATTTTTTCGGACTGCGCAGCTTCTCGACAAAACGCAGCTCCAATGATTCATCGTAAATGTCCCGATCAAAGTCCAGCAGATGCGCTTCCACCGAGTGCTTGCCTTCGGTAAACGTCGGGTTGAAGCCGCTGGAGATCGCGCCGGCAAAGGTTTCGCCGCGCACATGCGCGAGACCCGCATAAATGCCATCCTTCGGACAAAGCTTGCCGGAAGCGATGACGCCGATATTCGCCGTGGGAAAACCCAATCGTCTACCCCGGCCGACACCGTGAATGACGACGCCTTTTACGGAATAGTGACGTCCCAGTCGTTCCGCGGCGGAAGCGACGTTCCCGTCAGCGATTAATTCGCGGATGCCTGTGGACGATACGATGGCATCCCCGACGCGAGTGGGATTGACGACATCCACAGAGAAACCGA
>RPQS01000251.1 GCA_003818605.1 Candidatus Zhuqueibacterota bacterium
ACCGTTTCGCGTGCGGCTGGCGGAAAAAAACAAGGCCATGCTGCAAGAAGCTACGGATTGGCTGCACAGCGACCAGATCGAACCGTTGACCGCGGACGCCAGCAGCGAACTCGAACTCGGCGGAGCATTGGTCGGATCGAAAGTGTGTGTCTCGTGCCTGCCTTATTTTCTCAATCCGCGTGTGGCGCGCGCCGCGATGCGAGCGGGCGTTTCCATGGTGTATCTGGTCGGGAATGCGCACGTTACGGATATGATTTTTGGTATGGATCAGGAAGCGCAGCGCAAAGGAATTGCGTTCATTCCCGATACCGGTTTGGCTCCGGGATTGGTGAGTATTTTGGCGTGGGATTTGGTGCATCGCTTTCAGCACTGTGCGGAAGTTCACCTGCGCGTGGGCGGCCTGCCGCAAAAACCGGAAGGTCCGCTGCAATATGCGCAGGTTTTTTCTATTCACGGACTGTTGAACGAATATCTCGAAGACGCACGCGAGATTCGCAACGGAAAAGCCGTGTCGGTGCCGTCGCCGTCCGATCTTGAATCGCTCGAATTTAGCGGTTGGGGCACATTGGAAGCGTTTGTTACATCCGGTGGAACCTCCACTCTGCCGCGCACACTTTTAGGAAAGGTGCAGAGGCTGGATTATAAGACCATCCGCTATCCCGGACATTTCGCGGCTCTGAAACTTTTAATTGACATGGGACTTGCTTCACAGAAAAAATATCGGGTAAATTCCGTGGAAATCTCTCCGCGCGAGGTGCTGACGCGAATTCTTGAAGAAACGCTGCCGAAAAACGTGCCGGA
Organism: Candidatus Zhuqueibacterota bacterium; assembly: GCA_003818605.1. GTDB lineage: Bacteria > Electryoneota > RPQS01 > RPQS01 > RPQS01 > RPQS01. The sequence continues at coordinate 802 of RPQS01000251.1, forward strand.
TCTGATACTCCTACGGGTCACAGCCAAGGGAGACGGCGGCCGCGAAGAAAAATTCGAGCTGGCAGTAAAACAGGATGAGCAGCGGGGAATTTCGGCGATGGGACAGATGACAGCTTTTCCGGCGGCGGCGATTGCACTGGCCATATTGGTAGGCAACGTTCCGCCCGGCGCGCATCCGCAGGAAACCGTGATCTCTTCCGCCTGGATGAAAGAGCAACTCGGGAAGATGGGGATTGAAGTGTAGAGGGATGAGGGATGAAATCAGAAATTGTATCCGAAAATTTGTCTTTGATCAGAATACAAGATTAGACTGGAGAGCAATTGTCTGACAATAAAGAACGGCGATTTTTGCCGAAGGCTTACGATAACCGCGAATTCCTGCACAGCGCGCAGGCGCGGACGCTGCGCATCTTAGCGGAGTATCTGGAGCCGCAGGCGCGGCTGCGGCAGCATAAAATCCGCGGTACCGTAGTGGTTTTCGGATCGGCGCGCGCGCATTCCCCGGAGATGTTTGCCGAGAGCGTGCGGCGGGTGCAGGAGGATTTGAAAAAAGCATCGCCCGAAGAAGCCGTGCGTATTCGTCAAAAAATCACGATAGACGAACGAATGAGCAAGTACTATGCGGACTGCATGCGGCTGACGGGATTGCTGACCGACTATTTTCGCGGTCTGCCCGATCCGCGCAGCCACCACGTGGTTTGCTCCGGCGGCGGACCGGGAATCATGGAAGCGGCGAATCGCGGAGCGATTGAAGCGGGCGGAAAAACCGTGGGATTTTCCATCAGCCTACCGCACGAACAGGCCAACAACCGCTTTCTGGATCCGCGGCTGACCTTTGAATTCCACTACTTTTTCATGCGCAAATACTGGTTTATGTATCTGGCGCGGGGCTTGGTGGTCTTTCCCGGCGGTGTCGGAACCATGGACGA
>RPQS01000252.1 GCA_003818605.1 Candidatus Zhuqueibacterota bacterium
CTTTTTGTGAAAGGTATGGCATAGCATGCCTTGATCTGCGGTTTCGACAACTACTTCTGGAAGAATCGCCGCAGGGTGTTTCATGTGAAACACAACAAGCCGGAATTCACCTGCATGGAGATAAAAACCCGTATCTTGAACGGAATATTTGTCGGAAACTACTTCAAGCTGGTAATAGCCTTCTGGAAGGCCATCCCAAACGATGCGCCCTCGCGAATCAGTCCGTTCCGACAGGTTCAGCGGCCATAAAAAAACGGTTGTCGTATGAAGATATTCACCTTTTGGGGGGAGAATATGAACCTCAACAGATGCTCCGGCCTGACCGAAGGCACGACCGGATATAAAACATAATAACGTGACGAACAGCAGCCGCGTCACAGCCACAGTCTCCAGATGAAAGCCAGATATTCTTCCTTGGCAATCATGCGATAGCCGGGCAGATACGAGTAGTGGTGCTTTAAAATATTCTCAGTGCCCCATAACAAAGTCACTCCGCGTATCGTGCCGGAAATTCGAAATCCGAAAATATGGTTCGGCCCTAAATTCATCGAACCACGATCCGAATATGCCCATCTTCTTCCGATGTGTTCATAACTGATATGACTGCGAACGGTAAGCGGTGCGTGGAAGTACTCTTTCTCAAAAAACAAGCGCGTATAACCGCGAGTATCTATGTCATTACTCAGATCCCCTGTCTTCGCTTGCGCAAACCACCAGGAATCGAGACGCAAACCGTATTGCAGCGGAATAACGGCGGACGCAGAAACACCGACCTGTGCATTGTTTTCACGCGCCTTGTCATAGACTAATGTTAAACTCGATCCATCTGATGTGAAGCGAGTCGCGTAATCGCCCGCATGCTTCATGGTAAGGATTTGAATATCCATTTGCGCAGATTTCCGACGCCATCGGAATCCTGCTGCCGTCTTCACATAACGATCCACGGGCGGCGCAGACTCGCGACTGCCGTCATACCTGAGACTCAAATCGGCGAACTCGGGCGCAATGAGCAGCGGCCGTTCCGCGAGGGGGTAGCTCCCGCTCCACCATAAAGCGGGAACCATGCATTCCGTATATTCCATTCCGCCTTGAAGCGAAATGTTCCGAACCGGTTTTGTTTCCAGACGCACCATTATATCCGACAACAGACGACGATCCGTTTCGCGATCATGCCGCCAACCGGATTCACGCCGCAGTTCGGCACGGACTTGGCCGTATCCGAAACCAAGTCCGATTGAATCCGACAAGGCCAATCCGCCGCAGAGTTCCACGCGTCGCTCAATTCCCGGATATCGCATGCGAGCCCATGTCCCGGTTTGGTGGAAAGTCAACCGCTGTCGGGGCAAATTGGCGTGCATTTTCAGAATCCAACCACCGCTCATTTCGTGCGCTCGAAAACTGTGCCATGTTTCATCGTCTTCTCGCAGATACAGCCGAAGCGACGGATCAAGCGACGTCTTAAACGAATCCCGCTGAGCCAGAGTAATCGTCCCTTCTTCGCGTGACGGAACGTATTTCAGTGAATCCGCAGCGAAATCGTTCTTCGTAAAATCACTTTTTATTTCCGATCCGCTCCATGCCGCAGTCATGCGCCATCGTGAACCAAGATCAAATCCAACTTTACCGCGAATTCGCGTAAACCGTGACGCGCTGCGATAGCGCAGCCCATCATACCA
>RPQS01000253.1 GCA_003818605.1 Candidatus Zhuqueibacterota bacterium
CGTATACATACAGCTTGTATCCCTGAGCGTCCGAAGGATTCCATGCCAAACCCGTCACCGTGTGGTTGCTGCTGAATTGGTGAACGATATCTCCCGTGCGCGTGATTTCATAGATGGCGGATACGTAATCCGCAACCCAGAAGTGATCCGTCGCCGGATCGTAGGCTAAAGCGCGCGTGGGATTCAGCGGACTCGGGATCGTCGTACACACCGCTCCCGTTGCATCTACGCCCCGAATTAAATTGGACGAAGATCCGTAGACGTACTGACCGTCATAAGCCATATCGAACCAACCCAGCGCCTCAGTGGACGGTTGGGTAAATGAATTCACAAAATTCCCGTTGAGATCGAAGCGGTAAAATCGCTTTGGTTCGCCCTGACCGACGCCGCCCGTCACCCACCAGTTATCGCCCACCAACTCGCAGCCCTGAATGATTTGATCTCCGGTGGCTCCCGAAACGTCGAATCCCGTCAGATAGCTCCACTCTTCGTCCAGTACAGACGGAGCATAGCTGACGCTGATTTGATAATCCAGCGGCCCGTTCCCGTCGTTGACTAAGTTGAAATACGCAGTGGGAGGATCATTCGGCAGCGACACGTTGATATGATCCACGGACGTGGCGATTTCAGGATGCAGCATCGCGAAATTCAGCGTGACCGTGCTATCCATCATCACTACCACGTTCTCCACGATTGCGTCATTGAAGCCCGGCCGCTTGGCCTGCACCAAATACGTTCCCACTAAAACGCTGGGCAAATCGTATGCTCCCTGCGCATCCGTGGTATCCCGTTCACTGCGGCCTTGCAATGTCACGATCACTCCCGGCATCGGCTGCTGAGTCTCCGCATCGGTAATCGTGCCGTGAATCCGACCGAAAGCCGTGCGGCTCTCGGTCGTGAAAACGATGCTACGGCCCGCCACCAATGTGGCTCCACCCGATGCGGCTGTATTGTGAAACCGGTATTGCAGTCCCACCGTGCGGCCCGGCGCTTGAATGCCGACCGTGGAATAGGGCACGTCGTTGGTCTGTCCGTACGACTCCGTGATCTGCTGATACTGATACACGATGATCCCATTGCCGTCGCGTGTCGGATAATAGTTCGGATCGAGCAGAACAATCTCAAAATCCAACGCGCTCGTGCTGAACGCTCCCTGTGCTTTCCACTGAATCACATAGCGGTGGCTGTCCGCCTGGAAGTAATCCCAGACTCCCTGACCGGTTCCACTGGTCTTGAGATCATCCCAGAAGACCGCCATCATTGCATCGGGAGCCTGCTGTCCCGGAATCGGATAATTCCGGAACGGATCCTGTTCGTGATGATCTCCGAAAGCCGCCCAACCGTTAGAGCAGACCGTGATTTCATTGTATTCCACGCCGTAAAATTTGAACCGGAACGGCAGACCGCGCAACGCGGTATATGTGGAAGCGGTCGGCGGCTGCTCGCCCACGTCGTTAATATTCAAATCCGTGCCTAATCCGGCTGAGATATTGATGTACTGGAACGGGCGCGACATTTCGTAAGCCGCGTCGGTATTATCATACGCAAAATAACCGTAAGCATCCGGCCCGGTCGGATCGGTGCTCAGCGCACTGCCCAAAGGCAGATTGAATGTTACGCTGTCTATATAACCGCTTCCCGTCGT
>RPQS01000209.1 GCA_003818605.1 Candidatus Zhuqueibacterota bacterium
AAACCGCGCGCTTCAGCGACGTCAAAAAAATGACGTTGATTCGATGAGAACCGCCCTTGCCAACAATTGTCTTTCGCTGAGGTGAATTTGAGACTGCACACAGACTCTTTCCGCATACGCGGATGGCTTCTCCTAAGCTTGATCTCCCTGATCGCGGCGATGCCGCACTCGGCATTCTCAATGCTGCCGTGTTATCATACGCGGGCGGCCATTGATACGTTTCTCATCGCATTGGAGCATGACGATTCTTCCCGCAACATCGTCCACATTGACACCATCGGCTATTCGCGCGGAGAATCACTCGGGGAATCTTATCCGATCTACGCCATAAAAATTTCCGATAACGCCGATATAGATGAAGATGAGCCCGCGTCGCTGATCATCGGACACATCCACGGCGAAGAAGTCGTCGGCTTGGAATTGACGCTCAGCTATATCTGGCGGATCACGCATCAGTATCTGTCTTTTTTCGAGCTGATCAACAACACGGAAATGTATTTCATCCCGACCATGAATCCGGACGGACTGGAAATTGTTTCGCGGGATTTGGATGATTCCTACCGGAAAAACGGCTACGTGCCGCCCGGATTGAACGGCCGACCCTGTGTGGTGACCGGAACCGGCAGCGATTGGTGCGGCGTGGACCTCAATCGGAATTTCGGTGTCAACTGGATCTACGGCGATACGCTGTGGCAGGAGGGCGGACAAGAACCTTTCGATTACTATCGAGGGCCCGCTCCGTTTTCTGAACCTGAGAACCAAGCGATCCGTGACTTCGCTACGTTAATCAAGCCCGCGGTTTCCATCGTCTATCATAGTTCGCGCACCGGCAATTTCTCGGAAATGGGAATTACCGCCTGGAAATGGGGAAACGATCCTGGCCCGTATAAATTTTCCCCGGACTGCACGGCTATCGGACGGCTGAACGGCCAATACTGCGTTCTACTGCCCAAAACCGGGACAACCGGCTCCACCTATCAGCCGAATTTCGGCGGGACGCGCAACGGCTGTCTGCAGGACTGGTTCTATTGGAAACTGGGTACGATTCAGATTCTCACCGAACTCGGACCGCCTACTCAAGTTCAGCCGTCCTGCAGCACGATGCAGCGTCTGACAACGGTCCAGTTTTATTCGAGCATCAATTGGATCAACGGCCGGCCCTATAATGTGAGACGGGAAGGACCGACTCCGATGGTGATTCACACGCGGGATGCATCCACACAGCAGCCGATTTCCGCGGAATGGAGAATCCTCGATACATGGTCTTCGATGCTGGCTCCGTGGTACACCGACGAGCAATACGGCAGTGCACATACGCTGCTCGCGTCGCAGGGTTGGGTCCACATCATGGCGCGCAAGGACGGCTATGCTACAAAGACGGACAGTGTCGTGATTAATCCCAACAGCGTTCTGCAGGGCATTACTCTGTACTTGCAGCCGCTGCCGCGTCATCAGGTACAGATTGTTCTCTATGATGAAAGCCACAATGCCATCGCGGGCCGCGTATGGGCGGATAACGGATTTCCGAAATGGATTGATGTTCCCGCCGGAACCGGCGCAAATGCTGAATTGCCGGAAGGGACTTATCACTTCATCGCCGTACCGGACGATCCGCAGCGGATGGTTCTCTGGCATGACGTCTATGTAGGCGGGAACGATACCATTGTTTTTGAGGCTCAGCAGGCGGCCCAAAGATTCTACGAAGATTTCGCGAGCGGACTTGGGAATTGGACAACCGGCGGCAACGCCAACCCGTGGCGGCTCGAAGCCGAT
>RPQS01000210.1 GCA_003818605.1 Candidatus Zhuqueibacterota bacterium
GTCCAGCCGCGCGAGCGGATCGCGCTTCCGCATCGCGCTCACCTCCGCGATGAACCGTTCCTGCAAATCAGGATAGCTGCCGCAGAAGAGTTGCTTCATAGCCGCTTACTGTGAGTTATCATTTCTGTACTGCCGGATATTTTTAAACCAATATCATTCTATTACTCGGCATGAAAGATGCATTTGCCTTAAGAAGGCGGGGTGACTCTGGAGAGTCACAACCGGGATGAAAGGAATTTCCGTGAGGTTGATTCCCCGGCAGGCCGCCCGCGCCTGCGCACCCGCCAACCATGCGTCCAAAGGGCCGCCGGCGTCGAAATTTGTCAACACTGCAATCTAAGCGACCCATGCCAAAAAAGCAACCGCCTGCAAGATCCCCCCAAAACCGGGGAGGCACATGGCTTGCTAATATTGTCTGTGAGATGTTTCGGATGTGATACGCAACGAACAGGTCAAAGTAGTACACATTTATGCTTGCCATCATCGGATTTGCAGTCGTCGCGCTGGGTGTCGTTGGAGGCTTTACGCTGGGAGGCGGAAAGCTCCTCGTTCTTATCCAGCCCGCCGAGTTTATCACCATCGGTTTCGCCTCCGTAGGCAGCCTGTTGATCTCCGTCCCCATCAAGACCTTGAAAGTGCTGGTCGGCGACGTGCTGGGCATCGTCAAAGGCAAGGGAACCGACAAGACGATTTACATCGAGGTGTTGCAGCTTCTCAACGACCTGTTTCAAATCGCCCGCAAGGACGGTATCATCGCTCTCGAACCCCATGTCAACGAGCCGCACGAAAGCGCGGTTTTCAAACGTTACGAACGCATCCTTCACAATCACTCGGCTCTGCCGTTTATTTGCGATACCATTAAACTGTTCCTCGCGGGTTCCGTCCCCGCCCATGAAATCGAAATGCTGATGGACGCGGAAATAGACACCCACCACGAGGAAGCGGGCATTTCCCCGGCTACGCTGGCCCGCGTGGGAGACTCTTTGCCCGGATTGGGAATTGTAGCCGCCGTGCTGGGTATCATTATTACGATGGGTCACATGGATGGCGGCGCGGCCGTAGTCGGCCATCACGTGGCCGCCGCGCTCGTAGGAACGTTCCTCGGTGTGCTCTTGGCTTACGGTTTTGTGAATCCCATGGCCGCCAATCTCGAAACCAAGAATCGCAACGATTCGCGGCTCCTGCACGTTATCAAAGCCGGCATCACGGCTTTTGCCAAGGGCATGGCGCCCTCCGTTTCGGTTGAATTCGCCCGCCGCTCGATCTTCCATAGCGAACGTCCCACGTTCGAGGAAGTGGAAGAAATGATGCGCGCGGCCAAGAAGAATAACTCAGCAGCAGCCTAAACCATGTCCGACGCTGACCATCACGACGAAGTTCCGGTAATACGGATCGTAAAAAAGATCCAACACGGCGGCCATCACGGCGGCGCGTGGAAAGTCGCGTATGCCGACTTTATCACCGCGATGATGGCGCTCTTTATCGTGCTCTGGATTTTGGGTCAGTCCGAGGAAACGAAGAAATCCGTAGCGGGATACTTTCGCAACCCCGGAGCCTCGCTGATTTCCGGCGGCACTCCCGGGCAGCCCGCCCGCATGACCATTCAGCAGAACGGCTCGGGTGTGGATCCGAGTTTGATCAATTTAAAAGACGATCCCGTCCGCCAGCTCGAAGAGGAAGCCGATAAACTGAAAGCGATGATCGAAGAACAGCCGGATCTCAAAGCGCTCACCGGCCAGATCAGCGTGGAAGTCACCCCCGAA
>RPQS01000211.1 GCA_003818605.1 Candidatus Zhuqueibacterota bacterium
CGGCGTGAAAATCCACGATAACAAGCAGTGTCTCTTCGCGCAATTGTTCAATCTCCGCCTTGCCTAAACGAAACGGATCATCGCTGGGAGGCAGCATCGCGCGTCCGTGAAGGCTGATAACCGCGATGCGTTTTCCGGCTTTGACATCGAAAACGCCGGAACCTCTGCCGGGCGATCCTTCCGGAAAATTATAAGGACGCAGCAGCCGGCTTTCCCGGTCATGCATCTCGTGTACTTTTTCGCGGTAAAGACTGTGATTGCCGCCTGTGATGACATCCGCTCCGGCGTCAAAAATTTCGTTCAGCACGGCCGGCACCATGCCCTTGCCCTGCTCGGCATTCTCGCCGTTCACAATGCAGAAATCAATCTTTTCGGAACGGAGAAGCCCGGGCAGAAGACGCTGAAGCGCTCCCACGCCGGGCTTTCCGAAAACATCTCCGATAAATAAGATGCGCACGGCTCTGCGTACCCTATTTTGCCAAACCCGTAGCACGGAATTCCCGGAGTACAGTCACCTTGATTTGTCCGGGGTATTCGAGTTCGGATTCGATCTTCTTGGCAATATCCATCGCCATGACTTCGGCCATCGCGTCCGTAACTTTTTCCGGCTCCACGATCACGCGCACTTCACGACCGGCCTGGATGGCAAAGGCTCTCTGCACGCCTCGGAAATCGTTTGTGATTTCTTCGAGCTTCTGCAACCGCTGAATATAAATTTCCAGCGTTTCGCGCCGCGCGCCGGGCCTGGCTCCAGAAATTGCATCCGCCGCCTGCGCTAATACCGAGATGGGCGACGTATATTCTTCATCGCCGTGATGAGCGGCGATCGCGTTGATTACAACTTTCGGCTCGCGGTATTTCTTGGCCAGTTCCACGCCGATCTGAACGTGAGTTCCTTCCGTAAACCGGTCAATGGACTTGCCCAAATCGTGCAGCAACCCGGCCCGGCGGCCCAACTTCGCATCCAATCCGCACTGCGCGCACATCAAACCCGTTAAGTGCGCTACTTCAATCGAGTGTTGCAGAATATTCTGCCCGTAGCTTGTCCGGAATTTGAGCCTGCCTAACAGCTTAATGATTTCCGCGTGCAGTCCGCTGATTCCGGCTTCATGACATGCCGCCTCACCGATCTGCACGAGCTGCTCCTGCATCTCCTTTTCGCATTTCTTGACCAGTTCTTCGATCCGTCCGGGATGGATGCGGCCATCGGCCATCAGTCGCTCTAATGCCATCCTCGCCACTTCCCTCCGCAGCGGATCGAAAGCGGAAATGATAACCGCTTCGGGAGTGTCGTCTACAATGATGTCTACGCCCGTAGCTTGTTCAAAAGCGCGAATATTCCGGCCTTCTCGGCCGATAATCCGACCCTTGATTTCATCGTTCGGAATCGGCACAACCGAAACCGTACTCTCCACGGCGTGATCAACCGCGCTGCGTTGAATCGCGGAAACTACGACTTCCTTGGCTTCTTTATTTGCGTTGATTCTTGCGCGATCCCGCATCTCCTTGACCATCTCGGCGGTCGCTTCGCGGGCTTTCTCCAGCAAAGATTCCTTTAATTCTTCGAGCGCCTGTTCTTTGCTCAAACCCGCCACGCGTTCCAGCGCCGCTTGCCCTTCCGCTTCCAATGTATCAATGCGCGACTGCTTTTGCTGAAGAGCTTTCTCCTTGGCCGTGTTCGACTGTATGAGTCGTTCGGCTTCCTTATTCTTCTTGTCCAGATCCTCGGTGCGAACGTTCAG
>RPQS01000212.1 GCA_003818605.1 Candidatus Zhuqueibacterota bacterium
CGATCACGACCAACAGTTCGATCAGGGTGAAGCCTTTGCGTGACTTCTTGCTGCGGAATGCCTTCAACATCTTTTCCTCCAAAGGGTGGTTTAGTATTTGGTGAACTTGCTTTCTGGTTTTACTTTTGGCAATGCGTATGCCATTTGCGACTGTCTTCCGATAATGTCATGACTTCATTTCGTTTAGGAGTTTTCTCGTCTCCGTTTTTCACCTTTGGAAACTCGTTTTGCGTGGCATTCTGCAAACGTCTCGTGCAACTCGCTTGCAGGATCGAATCCGAATGTTGCCAAATCGCTACTTCGGAACATCCAGTCCGTACCGTTGGAGCTTGCGATATATGGTGGATGGGTCAATACCCAAAATTTCCGACGCCCGTTTTTTCTGCCACCCTGTCTCTTCCAGAACCTTTAATAGATATTCCTTTTCCATGTCTTCCAGCGTTCCATGCGCGGCATCGGTCGTCATACGCAAACCGCAGGAATCGGAGGACTGAATCTTTCCCGGCATCACTGCGGACTCGATTTCCGGGCCTTCCGTAAGAATCACCGCCCGCTCGATTGTATTTTCCAGTTCGCGCACGTTTCCCGGCCAGGCATACGTCTGGAAAAGCCGCCGGACGTCGTCCGAATACCTTTTCAGCGGAATACCGTGACGGCGGCAGGTTCGCTCAAGGAAGTATTCACTCAGATCGAGAATGTCTTCCTTCCGTTCACGCAGCGGCTTTATATGGATGGGAATCACAGATAACCGGTAATACAAATCCGAACGGAATTCGCCGGTCTTCTGCTTTTTTTCCAGATCGGCATTGGTAGCGGCAATGACCCGGACGTCAATCTTGATAGATTTCACGGCTCCCAAGGGCAGAATTTCCCGCTCTTGAAGTGCGCGCAAAAGCTTTACCTGCAGGGCGGCGGACATATCTCCGATCTCATCCAGAAAAAGCGTTCCGCCGCTGGCCACCTTAAATAAGCCGTCTTTGTCGCGCACCGCGCCCGTAAAACTACCGCGCGTGTGGCCGAAAAGTTCGCTCTCCAACAGTGTATCGGGCAAAGCCCCGCAATTAACGGTTACAAACTCGCCGACGGATCGTTCCGACAACTGATGAATGACTTGCGAAACCACTTCTTTACCGGTCCCCGATTCGCCGGTTATTAAAATAGTGGAATCCGAGGGAGCCACGCGCTGAATCAGCTCAATCAATTCCCGCGTTTGGGGAGCGCTGCCGATGATGCGGGGAACCGCACCCTCTTCAAGCAATTTCGCTTTCAGCTTGCGGTTCTCACGCCGGATCGTCAAACCGTCAATCACTTTCGATACGACCGCGCGAATCTCGTCCACGTGGAACGGTTTAGTGATATAGTCCGCCGCTCCCAGCCGCAGCGCCTCCACGGCCGATTCCAGCGACGCGAATGCGGTCATGACGACGACTCCCAAGTCGGGATAGCGCTTGCGCGCCTCGGCAACCAACTCCAACCCGTTCATTTCGGGCATCCGCAAATCCGTGATCATCAGTTGGCAGGGTTCGTCTTCCAGAATAGACAACGCATCCCGCCCCGATGTGGTGGCACGCACGCGGTAGCCTTCCTTGGTTAACAAGAGCGTCAGGAATTCGCCCATGCTGCGCTCGTCGTCAACGATAAGTATTTTTTCCTTTGCCATCGTGATTCAGATGGTTAGTTCAAACCAGGTGCCATAACCCGGTTCGGAATCCAATGTGAGTGTACCGC
>RPQS01000213.1 GCA_003818605.1 Candidatus Zhuqueibacterota bacterium
TCCACGGGCGTCGGCAACAGCACGGTCAAGACCAACGGCATTCAGATTTTCGTCGGATACAATTTCTTCAAACTATAAACGCTCGATGAACGCGAACCTCTGAAGGAGAGACAGATGAAGATTGCGACACGCGGAATGATTTTCTGCCTCGCGCTGGCACTGCTATTAGGAATCGGCACGGCGTCCGCTCAAACGGACAAGGGAAATATCGTTTTCATGGGTACGGCCGCCTTCGGCACGACCAGCAGCGACGGCAACAGCCAGACGGACGTGGAATTGTCTCCGCGCGGCTATTTTTTCATGATGGATCAGGTGGCCATCGGCGGGCGGCTCTCTTTCCGCAGCACCAGCTATAGTGGATCGAGTACCTCTTCCGTTTTGTTCGGGCCGGACGCGCTGTACTTTTTTAAGCTGGACAGCAAGGAATTGCTGCCGTTTGCGGGATTGGGTTTGTTTTTGAGTTCGTACAGCAACGGGGAATCCACCACCGGATTCACGTTTTCGCTGCACGGCGGATTGTCCTATCTGCTGCGCGAGCATCTTTCGGTTTTCCCCGAAGCGCATTTGGATATCGAGAGCCGTGACGGCAACACGAGCACTACCTTCGGAATCGGTGTCGGCTTGGCGGGATTCCTCTATTAAAGAGGAGTTCCCCACTTGAGCGGGCGCATACCGCCCGCTTCATATAAAGAGGCGACCCGCAAGGGCCGCCTCTTCGGATTTACCTAAAAATTACTGCGAAGTTTTACTTCATGCCGCAGGCGGAGATCCGGTTTCGAAAAGAAGCATGGCCGCCAAACCCGCCAGCATAAGAACACCGAGAATAACGACCAGTGTCAATTTGATTTTTTTTTCGCTTGGCGCGAGCGAACTCCACGTGCGGCGGTTTTCTTTCCATTTGTCGCGATGCGCAAGACCAATGGCCATAAATGCCGCTCCCATAATCGTAAATCCCCAGCTGCTCAAAGTGAAATCCTCTTTGGGAACAAGCAGTATCATGGACACCCCCGTCAACAGCCATACAATACCCATGAGGAAGATGGCGAAATAGTCAGGCGGACGCTTTTCTCGTCGGGCACGAACAACCACAAGCACAAGTAGGGCAAGCAGCAATGCGCCTGTCAGAACCATAATCCAAAACCACGGTTGCGAGCTCATATTGCCTCCTAAATGGGATACGACACGAGATTGTGATTTGCTAAAGTGAAAGTCCTTCGTGCTTCAGCAGCCACTCTTTCATGGCAAGGCCGCCGCCGAAACCGGTGAGACTTCCGTTTGAACCGACCACGCGATGGCAGGGAATCACGATGGACAGCGGATTGCGGCCGCAGGCCGTACCGACCGCGCGCGAGGCCGCCGGGCTTTTCAGGCTCTTGGCAATCTGCCCGTAGGTTCGCGTTTGCCCGAAGGGAATTCGCTGCAAAGCCTTCAAGACTTTTTTCTGGAATTCTGTGCCTTCAAAACTCAGCGGCAGATCAAACTCTTCGCGTTTGCCCGCGAAATATTCCGCGAATTGTTTTTCCGCTTTACGCAGCACGTCGTTGCGCGCCGGATTTCCCTTGGGCCGCGGGCACTCTCCGGAAATATCCACGTATGTGAGCGCATCTTCATCGGCAAAGA
>RPQS01000214.1 GCA_003818605.1 Candidatus Zhuqueibacterota bacterium
GACCGCCGCGTCTCTTTAGTTGAGATTACGGATGCGGGCAGAACGCTGCTGCAACAAGTGGACGAGTTTTTTGTCCAATCCATGCGCGATTATTCCCGTGAATACAATCTGGACGAACTGCGGATCACGATGAAAGTGCTCCGCCAGTTTATTCTGGAGACCGGACAGGAGTTGGGAATATTTCCTCCGCGTATTTCGAAAAATGCGCCTTAGTTGGAGCGGATTCAGCGCTTCATTCAGAGAACTTTTATTCCATTTCGAACATTGATAGAAGGAACATTGATGGCAAACACAACCAAGTACGTGCTTCTTGCGGCGGTATTTTTCGTCAGCATGATTCCAAATCTTGCCGGTGCGACGGCTACGATTTCGGGCAAAATTCTCGATCGCGAGACCGGCGAATCCATTCCCGGCGTGAGTGTGATGGTGGAAGGAACAGAGCGGGGCGCCGCCGCCAATGTCGAAGGCTTTTTTTCCATTGCAGATTTGGAACCGGGGCGGCTTAATCTCGTCTTATCGGCGCTTGGCTACCGGTCATTAAAAAAGGATGTTGAGCTTGCCGATGGTCAGGATCAGCATTTAGTGCTTCGGCTGATTCCGGAAGCGGTCAATCTCAATGAAGTGGAAATCATCGCGGAGCGCGAAGGCGAACGCGAATACACTCCGAAAGTCGCTCAATATAGTCTGGAAACCAAAGAACTGGCGGCGATGCCCAGATTGGCGGAACCCGATTTGTTTCGCGCATTGCAGGCCATGCCGGGCATCTTGGCTACGTCTGATTTCTCTTCTGAACTGAACATATGGGGCGGTTCCAGCGATCAGAATCTGATTTTGTTAAACGGCATTGACGTATATAAACCGACTCATTTGGGCGGACTTTTTTCCGTTTTTAACATGGACGCGATTAAAGACGTCAAGCTGATTAAGGGTGGTTTTCCCGCAAAGTACGGCGGCCGCTTGTCGGCTGTTGTAGATGTGGCCGACCGCGAAGGCAACCGCAATAAAGTACAGGGCAAGCTGGGTCTGTCCATGCTGTCCGCGCACGGCACACTCGAAGGTCCCATCCATCGCGGATCCTGGCTCGTTGCCGGTCGCCGCACCTATCTGGACGGCACAACGAAAGCCATGAAGAACGCGGGGATAATTGAAGACGACTTCCCCTATTATTTTTACGATGTGAACGCTAAAATCACGCGCGACTTTCCGAACGGCGACCGCATTTCACCATCCGCTTATCTGGGCCGCGACGTGCTTCATTTGACGAACGACACGGATGACCGGATTCGCATGACGTGGGGCAACAACACGTTCAGCATTCCCTATGTCAAGATTTTTAACCACAAATGGTTTTCGACCAACACCGTGGCCGGAAGTTTTTACGATTCCGATTTCCGCTTCGAGACGTCGGATCAATTCAGCGAGTTCAAAAACAACATCCGTGACGTCACGTTTAAAACGGATATCAGTTTTTTTGCCACTCCGAATCTCAAGTTTGTTTTTGGCGCAATGGCGAAGAGTCTTTTCTTGAATCTGACCATTCGTTCCGATCAGGAAGTGTTCCACGACAGAGACTACCGGGGGATGCAGTATGCGGCCTATATCTCCGATGACTACA
>RPQS01000215.1 GCA_003818605.1 Candidatus Zhuqueibacterota bacterium
CGACTGCTGGCTGTTGAATCTCGGCATGAAAACTCTACCGATCCGCGTGGAAAAACATTGCACGAACGCAATGGCGGTGGCGAAGTTTTTAGAGACGCATCCGAAAGTGGAGCGCGTGTATTATCCCGGTCTCCCCTCACATCCGCATCATGAACTGGCGAAGAAGCAGATGCGGGGTTTCGGCGGAATGATCTCGTTCGACATCAAGGGCGGCTACGCAAGCGCGCAGAAGATGATGGACAACTGCCACATCTTTTCGATAGCCGTCAGTCTGGGCTGCGTGGATTCGCTGATTCAGCATCCGGCCTCGATGACGCATTCGGGAATGAGTCCGGAAGCGCTCGCGGCGGCGCACATCGGAGCAGGTCTTATCCGCCTGTCCGTGGGCATCGAAGACGTAGACGACATCATCAAGGATTTGGATCACGCGCTGAAAATGAGCTGATCGCGCACCTGACCGTTTGTGCGATCACGCACATCCGGCGCAATTTATTACGAAAAGCGACCCAACCGGGCCGCTTTTCTTGCAGGTCAGTTCCGGCCGGGTTGCGAAGACTTAACCCGGCTCGGCGATCCACATAAAAGGCGGCCCGCGAGGGCCGCCTTCCTTATTAAGTCCTTTTGATCCGACGCTATTTTTTCTGCGCGGATTTCGGCTGTTCCTTGACCGAGGGAACGATGACGGACGCGGGTTTGCGGCCGTTGCCGTCGCCATCCTGAATCTCTTGATCGATTCGACGGTTGGGCGGCGGATCCAGCTTATCGAGCTTGCGCCGTTCGATTTCGGCAGAAATGATGTACACGAAAAACAGAATTACGGCGGCGGAAATCCCCATCCAGTCAAATAGCGTAAACGAATTTCCGAAAATCGTGATGCGGGGATTGTTCGTAAAGTAGACGACGGTATTGACGATCATGATCACGATGCGGATTTCCGTCGGCCCGACGCCGGCAAAGGAAATTTTGAACACATCGCGGCTGAGCGAAACGATATAGACCAGCGTCATCATCGCAAAATAAATCACCATAAGGAACAGCGCGATGCGCAAATCCATAATCGGCGAAACGCCCATGCCGAGACACATGAAAAACACGGCGACGGTGTCGCTGTAGTGATCCACGAAGAAGCCGTAGCGATGGCGCTCGATTTTCCGGACGCGAGCCAGAGTGCCGTCAAGACTGTCGCCCACCCAATTCAGGACAAATCCGAGATTCGCCACCCACAGCCAGTTGTAACTGAACATGGTCAGCCAGTACGCCACACCGATCAGCACGGCGGAATACTGACCGAGAAAAGTCAGGTGGTCGGGAGTGACCCAAGCCGGCAGGCGGCGTGCCATCCACGGCAGCGCTCTCCGTTCGAACGGCCCGAGAATAATATCGTTAATTCGCTTGGGTGATTTCTCCGAAGCGCTCGTCATCAGGTCTCCTTGAAAATTATCTTGTCATTGAGCCAGAACTTCACGAAAGGTCCGGCACACATACCCACGATATTCGCCAGCATATAATGCACGTTCAAAAACGTTGATAAGGACCAGAGCACGGAAATGTTCACGGAGAAATCCACCGCTCCGGTGGCCGCGTTGTAGAGCAGCAGCTGCCGGAAGAACG
>RPQS01000216.1 GCA_003818605.1 Candidatus Zhuqueibacterota bacterium
AACGATGCCGGTTCGGCGGATGGATTTTGCGAGGATTCACGAGGACTCATCGGCTGCTCCGTTGTCTGATATACGACGGATTTCGGCTTCGGCGGACCCGCGCGCAAATGTGAGAAAGGCCGGTTGACCGTTGGCAAGCATGCGTGCATCGCGTATCACCCGACCGTCCGCATCGCGTACAATCGAATAGCCGCGATCCAGAATCGCCTGCGGCCGGAATAGCACGGTCAACTCCCGCAAACGATTCAATGCCGCGCGCTTTTCATTCACGCTTCCTGCATACGCCGTCAGAAAACGTGAACGCAATTCATCTAATCGCTGTCCGGCAAAATGAACCAGATTCACCGGTTGACGCAGCGCCCAATGCTGCGATAGCACTCTAAGACGATGCCGCAAGCCGCGAATCAGATCGCCTTTCCTTGCGTTGAGTCGTCTGCTAATTCCAAGAATCTCCGCGGCCGCTTCTTCTCGGTCGGGCAAAATGAGTTCCATCGCGGCGGACGGTGTTGGTGCGCGCACATCGGCTGCTAAATCGGCAATCGTAAAGTCCACTTCATGTCCGACCGCCGAAACGACGGGGATCCGGGAACGGAAAATCGCGCGCGCGACAATTTCCTCATTGAACGCCCATAAATCTTCCAACGATCCGCCGCCTCGGCCTACAACCAGAACGTCCGCCTTTCCTTCGCGGTTAAAGGCGTCTATCGCCGCCGCGATCTCTTCCGCGGCTCCCGATCCCTGCACTTTAACCGGAGCAAGAACCAGCCGGGCGGCGGGCCAACGCCTGGCGGCCACCGTTCGCATGTCCTGTAAAGCGGCTCCGTCGGCGGATGTAATCAATCCCACCACATTAGGATAACGGGGCAACTCCCGTTTGCGTTCCAGCTCGAATAATCCCTCGGAGCGCAGCTTGTCGCGCAGCGCTTCGAAGGCTCTCTGTAGTTCGCCGATTCCGGACGGCCGCATTTGGGTAATAATGAACTGATAGCGTCCGCCCGGTTCGTAGACTTCCAGATTCCCCCACGCCTGAACTTTCATCCCATCAGCAGGCGTGAACGTCAAACGTTGGGTGTACATCCTCCACATCGCGCACGGAATCTGCGCATTCCCGTCCTTCAACGTGAAATAGTGGTGGCCGGAGGAGTGCCGTTTATAACCGGAAAGCTCACCCTCGATCCAGAGCGTGCCGAAATTCTCCGAGATCACCCGCTTGATTTCGCGGGTGATCTCGGACACCGTATAGATTTTTTCCTGGGACATCAAACAGGTGGGAGCCGCAGGTTTATGCCGACTGCGGCGCTTTCAACAGCCTGATTCGTTTCGCTTATAAAAACGGAAGGGCCTTATCGAAACAAGGCCCGCTCCGGCAATTACAGCGGCAACCCCGCTTTCCGGCGGTCAACCTATGTGCCGCAAACTCAGCGAAGTTTCTTCTTATGACGATTCTTGCGCAGGCGTTTCTTGCGTTTGTGAGTCGACATTTTATGACGCTTGCGCTTTCTTCCACAGGGCAAAAGAGTGACTCCTTTCCAAGCCTGCTCCCTATGAAACAAGAGCAGGGTTGATCCAACCAATATTATGAAATGACTGTGATTTACTTAGGCAG
>RPQS01000217.1 GCA_003818605.1 Candidatus Zhuqueibacterota bacterium
AACGCTGATCGTCCGCAGCGTACCGATGGTTTGATCCACGATCCGCAGGCAAAAAATCCCGATGACCAATAGCCACGGATGCGCCGCAAAGTATTCAAACACGTATTGTCTCCATTATTCCTTTCCCTCCATTCCATGGGGGGAACAGAAGGGGGGTGTTCTTTCAGCTTTTTCCCGCCGAGCCGGGTTAAGTCTTCGCAACCCGGCCGGAAGCTTTTTTCTCGCCGCGCGGGGTGTCCTTACCCCGCACGCTTCTCGTTGACACAGCAAGCTGTGTCACTGCGCGATCTTTATTTTTGAAACATTCGTTCCATTCTGTCTTGTCTTTCCACGCGAAAACTTTTCACCAAATCTTTCAGCGCGTTCTTTCCCGCTTCTAAAATCAAATCGTTGTCCCCATACGGACCGGGAACAAGAACATGCGGTTCGAGTGGTTTCAGCTTGTTACCGTCAGCATCGAGCGGAATAGCCGATGCAACCATCAACGTGGAGCCGCCGGGCAATGTCACCTGTTTATAAAGAACACCTTTGGGCGGCAGTATGGGCGTGCCCACGATTTTCGTATAGGGCCGTTTCTTCAAGGCTTGGATTAGCAAATGAAAAAATTGCGTGCGCGACGAATCCACCAGAACAACCAGGGGATTCACATACTGATATTTGCCGCGCGGTTCTGCTTCAATAGATTTTGTGATGTACTGGTCCGTTCCGCGCACGCGCTGCCGGGCCGTGTAAGCCGTGACTTTTTCATCGCTGAACCGTCCCAGAATAGCCGTCACGTCGTTCTCGAATAGCGATTGCATGTGGCGCAGATCGAGCAGCATTCCTTCCGCGCCGCGCACCGAGTCCAGCACGCCGTCCAGCCTCATGGCGATCTCGCCCCACAGCGAGTATTCAACGGTGATGTGCGCGTTGTCATTTTCATCGCGCCGCCACTTCACTTGGCTCGGCAGAAGTTCGTAAAAGAGCTCCGATCCGTCGTGGCAGGCCGGTGTGTAATGAAGGAAATATGCCCCGCCGCATTCCGCAAGAACTGTTGGCAGGTTGTAGCGGAAATGGCTCTGCGCGCTGTCTATTTCGGTCTTCGCATCCGCGCGCAATCTGGCGGCACCCGTTTGCAGCTTCGCCTCGTCCACTAATTCCGGCGGGCAGATTTCATGGATGGCGGAGATCAGCGAATCCAGGATCCGCATGTGGAGTTCGGCGGAGGCTTCGCGGCATTCCCGCGTCGCCGTCTTGAACTTCATCGCCGGCTCTTCCTGCTCCTGCGCCCGGGCCGCACATATAATAAGGAGAGAAATCGCAAGAGCAAGAATGCACGCTTGTGTTGTCTTCTTTCTCATTTCTAATTTCTCGTTTCTCGTTTTGTCTTCCTTCATCCTTCATCCTTCCACCTTCATCCTTTCTTCATCGCGGGGGGAACAGAAGGGGGGTCTCATCAAATGACGAACGATGAATGATAAACTATGAACGAAAAATGCATTACTGGGCGGCGGTCGCCTGACCGCCGCTCCTCG
>RPQS01000218.1 GCA_003818605.1 Candidatus Zhuqueibacterota bacterium
CGTGGCCGAAATCCCATTGAAGGCATCATAGTTTTCGTAGCCGTATGCTCTCCACCACTGCACGACGCCTGTTTCCGTCACTTTGACAAGCAACGCATCCACATTATTCGAGCCTTCCGTGTAGCGATACCCGGCGATGGCATAGCCGCCTTCCGAAACAGGAATAATTGCATTGCAATATTCATAGGCGATGGATTCACGCTCGCGCATGAAGCGTGTCCAGAGAGTATCGCCCATTGAATTCAGTCTAAGCAGATACATATAACCGTGTGCGGGAAAAGAATACGCCGCATAGCCTGCGATTAAACAGCCTCCATCCTCCGTCTCCAGTACACCCCGAGCGGGGATATCCAGACTCGCATGGGGATCCCAAAACACGCGAGTCCAAACGGTATCACCATTCGCATTGGTTTTTACGACATAGGCATAGGTCCAATTGCTGACGATTGTGGAGCCGGCCAGAATGTAGCCTTGATCCGAAGTTTGTACGACGGCCGAGATCAAATTGCTGGTGTATTCATTCACCGCCCCATACGTTCGCTGCCACTGAAGATCACCCGCAGAATTCAGTTTCACAAGATATGCATCGCTAACGTGCTCTAAAAAGGATGTGGTTTCGCCCGCTACAATATAACCACCGTCGGAAGTCGGGCGGATAGTGTACCCGAAATCCATACCAGTGCCGCCGAACCGGGAAGTCCACAGAGTATCCGGACTGGGTTGAGCGAAAACACTACAGACCATCAGAAAAAGAGCGCCGAAAATATTGACAGACTTCATGGAGACTCCTGCGTAGATTACTTTCGGGAACAAAAGACAACCACGCGAAAGATCAATAAATATTATAAACAATTCGATCAGAAAGTCAAGAGTGTCAGAGTCTGGCAACCAGCAAGTTGAGTTATACGATATCTGTCCAAAAACACATTATATCTTGCTGTTTTAGAATACATTGAGGGTTCGATGTAAAACCGGATGCTGTCCAAGCCGTTTCAGAACACAGCAGGCTCCTCATCATGAGGAGCCTGCCTTATATCTGCTGCTAATGGCTGGATTATTTCAATAGCACGAGCTTCTGTATTTGCGTAGAGATTTCACCGGATAGACGGGCAAAGTAGATTCCGGACGGCAAGTCGGTTCCATTGAATGCCCGTTGATAACGTCCAACCGGCATGAAACCGTTTTTCAGCAAAGCCACTTCGCGCCCGGCGAGATCAAACACGCGAAGAGTCACATGCTGGGCTTGCGTGACGTTATAGACAATTGTTGTTGAAGCGTTGAATGGATTCGGATAGGCGTTCAGGATATCATGATTCAGAGGCTGTTCCGCGGAAATTCGTTCCGTCACATCCATTGAACTCAACGGTACATCTCCATCCGTAAGGACTATTGGAGCGGCTCCGCCTGTCGGATTTGCCGTATTCGCTCCGCTGGGCCATTGTCCGTTGGTACTTTGGGCATAGGCGAGAATTTCACCGGCGATAGAACGGCGCTCCACTCGCCGCACA
>RPQS01000219.1 GCA_003818605.1 Candidatus Zhuqueibacterota bacterium
GTAATCCCCCGGCTTCAATGCGTCAATGTCGTGCAGCGGAACGACATTTTTGAATTTCATGAAGCGGCGGCGGCGGCGCATACGTCCGAAGATATCATGATCTACGAGCACCGCTATATGCGCCGACGGCATGGTGAAACCGTGATGCAATCCGCCTTCCCGAACTTCAAAAGCGTCTTCCGGACAACCGCGTTCGTGAAGAATCTGCGCCAGTCGCTCTCCCGCCGTGTCCGTATCGCACAATAGCACCGGGCGGATGCCTTGCGCGTGATATTCCTTCAGCTTATCGGCAACCAACGGCAGATTGGCCGCGAATCTTTCCTGCGGCGTGGCCGCCATGTCCAGCGTGTGATCCGTTTCATACGGTGCGCTCCCCAGATACACCTGCGCAAAATCCCGCGCGGCCTTTCGAATATCGTCCGGAGAGATCACTACGCGCGCTGCCGGCAACGGTTCATCCCGCAACTCATTATCGTCCGCGCTCTCTCCTTCGAGACTGTCATCGGATGCGTCCGCTTCATCTTCATCCTCATCGAGAACTCCGTTGACAACCCGCTCGGCCAGTTCGCGGATCTTTCTACTGCCAAACCAGTCCTGCCGCTCATCGAACGCACGCCGCAGCGTCGTCCACGCCCCGCGTCCTTCATTCCACAGAATTACTGAATCCTGCGGCAGATGCGCGAGCAGGTTCGTTTGATCTTCGCGGGAAAGCTCGGCGGCCATAAGCGTAACGTCGGCAATTTCCCCCGTGGATTTTTGCGAAGACCAATCGAAGGCGCGCAGGCTTTCAATGTCTTCCCCGAAATATTCGATGCGCACGGGCTGCGCCGAACCGAAGGGATAAATATCCACAACCGCGCCGCGCACGGCGAATTGACCGACCGCTTCCACGAACATTTCGCGTTTGTAGCCCGAATCCACCAGATATTTTAAAAGCGATTCGCGCGGCAGCGTTTCGCCCTTCGTAATCGTATAGAGATTCTTGGTGATCGCACTCGGCGCGGGCAAGGAGTCCAGCAATGCGGCGGCGGCAGTCACCACCACTGGTCGTTCTCCACGCGCAAGCGTCAGCAGAACTTCCGCCCGCTCCGATTGCTCCACTGCCGTGAGCGGTCTGTCGAAATGCGGCCTCGGCGGCAGCAGACATACCTGCGTTTCGCCGAGCAGTACCGTCAAATCGTCCGCCGCCTCTTCCGCGTCTTCCAGAGTTTCCGCCACGAAAAGAACCGGTTTGCTCTGCCGCTCGCTTAGATATGCCGCGATTAAAACCGGCAGCGAACCGGGCACACTTTTAACGAGTATGCGTCCGCCGCCGCGCTGAACATCGCCCAGCTCGCGGAAAGAATTCGTTTCAAAAAGTCTTTGCTTAAGCCAATCCATATCACTTACACATCATTCGTCTCGTAAAACAATTCTGTTTTCCCGCAAGAGTTCATCCGCCGTCTGATAGAACGCGTAGAACTCCCGCCGCAGACTTTCCGCAAGCTGCGGTTCGGTAGCGAGAA
>RPQS01000016.1 GCA_003818605.1 Candidatus Zhuqueibacterota bacterium
CAGCGGCAAGTATGTCAGTCGCTTCATTCCGCCATACGGCAGAAAGCAAGAAAGGCTGAAAGCGGTGTTGGACGGCATTGCGGAAGTGTACGCATCCGTTTTCGCCGCCGAGCCGATTGAATTCCGTGCCGAGCGCGGTCTGATTGATTTTGAGGAGGATGTCGGAGTTCTGATTCAAGAGGCGGTGGGGATGCGCGTTGGCC
Source organism: Candidatus Zhuqueibacterota bacterium (assembly GCA_003818605.1). GTDB lineage: Bacteria > Electryoneota > RPQS01 > RPQS01 > RPQS01 > RPQS01. The sequence goes on from RPQS01000016.1 coordinate 204, forward strand.
GGTACTTCCTTCCGGCTTTTTCCGGTGATGCTTACGGCGGGGCGGAAAATATTCCGGGTATCCGCGGCGAAAGCATGTTGCGGCTGGTGTTCGGTTTGGGAACGCGCATGAACGCGCGACCGGAAGACGATTCGTCCGTGCAATATACTCTGTCGCAGTCACCGCGCTTGCTGACGATTTTAAATATCGGAAAGCACGCCGGTGACACGGCCATGATGGACGTCATCAATCTGGAATCCGCGCAGATTGAATCGCTGGTCGTGAACGATTTTTTGAAATCATACGGCCGTAAGTTTGTCGGCATCGAGCAAGTGATGTCGTCCATCCGCGATGGACAGACTGTGCCCTTCTCACCGCTCGGTTTTGAATATGACAAGGATCAATGTCTTGTCACGTTCGACGGCATGGTGCGGTCCACGCCTTTGGTGCAGCAAATCCGCACTATTCTTGACGTGTTGGTAAAAGCCTTTCACACCCCCCTTGAAATTGAGTTCGCTACTAACGGCCATGATCTCTACTTGTTGGAGTGTAAAGGACCAATGCAGGGACGCACCGCCAAACCATAACACACTCATTTGATATTAATTCGATGTTTCTGATAAACAGCGGGTTGGCCATGGTCAGCCCATTTTTGCATGTTCACCTTACCCAATCAAAGGGGACACTCAGCCGGGTTTTCTTGCGCTTTCAAAAATATCTTGTTAAATTTCTTTGACGTGTGACGGCCAAACCCGATCATTATTACCGGATTAACCGCGTTTCAATGAGTTCTCAGCGGAAGTACTACGTCAAGCTCTCGGTGGTGGTCTATGCCATCTGGCTTGCGGCCTATGAAATCGTGGGTCACTATGTCAAGACCCTGCCCACTATTGACCTGACCGGATTCATTGATCGGCAGATCCCGCTCATTCCGGAATTCGTCTGGGCTTACGCATTCTGTTACATCTATCCTTTCGTTCCGCTGTTTGTTACGGTGGACTGGCACCGTTACAATCGCGGTTTGATTGCGATGGCCATCGCGAATATCACGGCTTTCGCGGTTTACATTCTTTATCCGGTAGCGATGCCGCGCGTACCGCTGGGCGATTCCATATCCGAAAAGCTGCTGGGCTTCATATACTGGTTGGATTTCAAGCCGGCGGTCACTGAACTCCCGAGCCTGCATGTGTTCTTCGCCTGGCTGGTTTATTTGATGTCTCGCAAACAGCGTTTGAACCAATTCGGCGACGCCGTTCTTTTTAGCATTGCGGCGGCGATTACCGTTTCCACCTTATTTGTCAAGCAGCATTTTGTTCTGGATGTTGTTGCCGGTCTGATTTGGGCGACGGGTTCATGGCTGCTTGCCGGACTGCTGTACTCCCGGTTAGCTGATCCCGCATTGGAACCGGCGGTGGCGCTCCGCCAAGTCATGGCGCGGCTTTCGCCCTCTACCTTATTCTCTGGTTTAATGCTGGCGATTCGCCGGCGCAGCCACAGTAATTGACGGCTGCACCTTTCGTGTCCTCCGATTCCGAAATTACAATCCATCTCCATAGTTCACCCACGCAGGAAGAAAGATGAAGTTCCGTGTAGTCACTCCGTTTCTTGCCGCACTGTTGATGGCGGCCGTATGTGTATCCGTTTTTGCCGTGCCTCGTTCGCAAATTCAGGATGTGTATAAATGGAAGCCTGAGCACATCTATTCAACCGTTCAAAAATGGGAAGAGGATGTCCAAGCCCTTCGTACTGGTTTAGATGCACTGGCCGCATTCAAAGGTCAGTTTTCCGGCCCATCGGCCAAGAATCCGGCGGAAAGCCTGATCGCCTACAACCAACTCAGCGAACAGCTCAAAATCAAGTATGAGTTGCTGGAAGCGTACTGCTCCTATCACTTTCACGTGGATATGGGTGATGCGGAATGGGTGGGTCGCAGCCAGCAAATGGAGGACTTGAGCCGGATTTTTAATGAAAAAACATCATGGTTCGAGCCGGAACTGCTCACGATTCCCCGCGCCACGCTCATGCACTGGGTGGACGCGAATCCCGCTCTTCAGACGTATCGGAAGACCTATGAAGATATGTTTTTGCTGCAGGAGCATACACTGTCCGAGCCGGAAGAGCAGATACTGGCTCAGGCCGGGAATATCACCGAAACGGCAGCGGATGTGTTCGGAAAGATGACTAACGTGGATATGCGCTGGGGATACCTTCTCGATGAGAAAGGCGATTCGGTTCAAATAACGGATGAAGGCTGGACGAGTTGGCGTGTCAGCCAGGA
>RPQS01000017.1 GCA_003818605.1 Candidatus Zhuqueibacterota bacterium
GCCACGGCTAAAAATGAATGCCCCGGCGGACAGTGTGGATTCAGAATGTCGGGTTGAAATTCCTCGAGAACGCGGCAATACGCGTGCAGCCCTCGCACTATATAATGCGGCCACAGATGGTGGAGATTGAAATCGCGATGAACGGGAAATTCCGCGTGTTCCGTCCAGCGCGACAGCGGCGAATCTTTCTGGCAAAACAGAAAAACGTCGTGCCCCGCCAGCATAAGTCCGTGCGCCACCTCCAACGTGTGCCAGGCTAAAGCATTGGGAAAGCGAACGTATGCGCTTAATATTATTTTCAGGGGAAAACCTCGATAAGTCCGTTTGAAATCCGGCCGGGTAGGGAGGAGGGCTTGCTTCGTCCCGGTGAAAGATGTATATTATTGCAGGTAATCGAGAGGATCGTATGAAACACTTCTTATGCGCCGTTTTACTGATGGCGAGCGTTGTCGGTTGTCATAGTAAGCCGCGCGAGCTGGTCATCTTTCACACCAACGACATTCACGGCCATTTTATGGCTGAACCTGCGGATTGGCGCAAGGATCATGCGCTGGTCGGTGGATTCACGGCGTTGTCGTATTATCTGGATTCGCTCCGCCGCGGTTCGCCTGAATCACTGTACTTGGATGCGGGCGATCTCATGACCGGCAATCCGGTCTGCAACATGGAGTACGAAGGCGTTCTTGGCGGCGCATTGCTCGAAATGCTCAAGCGCTGCGGCGTCCATGCCATGTGTCTCGGTAATCATGAATTCGATTTAGGCGCTGACCATTTGCGTGATTTTATTGCCGCGTCTCCGTTTCCGATTCTATGCGCCAATCTGCGAGAAAAAAACGCCGCGCATTCTCTCTCCGGAGCCGTGTATAGAGTGGAGCGCAATGGAATTCGCATCGGCGTCATCGGCTTAATGATGGACAATCCGTGGGGTTCGGTTGCCCGCGCCGCTCTTCAGCCGTTTGCCGTGGACAGTGCCGCGTCCACCGCGCAAAAATATATTGATCAGTTGGATAGTGCTACCGATTTAATCGTACTTCTCACGCACATGGGCGTGGAAGAAGATAGTTTGCTGGCCATGAAAATCCACGGTGCCGATATAATCGTCGGGGGCCACAGCCACACGCGGTTGACCGAGGAAATGCGTGTCAACGGAATCGTCATTGTGCAGGCCGGATCGTACCTGAAGAATCTCGGTGTGCTTCGCCTGCAGGTAGCCGGTGACAGCGTCGTCAGTGCAAAGGATACGCTGCTTGAATTAATGCTCCCCCCTAATCCGCCCCAATCCGATGCCAGCGTTCTTGCCGATAGTTTGGAACTGCTGATTCAGACGCAATACGGCAAGATCATCGGCGACTTGGAACAGGCATGGAAAGCGGGATATTATGAAGGCAGCAACGTCGGCAATTGGATCTGTGATCGGTTGCGCGAACGCTACCGTGCCGATGTCGCATTGGTCAATGCCGGCGGCATTCGCGGTTCTCTGAATCCCGGCCCCGTCTCCAAACTGGATATTCTGGAACTTCTGCCCTTCACCAATAATATGGTATTATTCGAAGCGAAGGGCAGCGATTTGTTCATCTTCGCCGCCGAGCAGGCGACGGCGCAGGGTCTTCACGAACACGGTGCGCTCGAAATGTCGGGTATGACCGTGGATTATTCCAAAACAAACGAAACAACCAAGGTGGTTGACGTGAAGATCAACGGCAAATCCGTCGTTCCGGATAAAATATATCGGATTGTTTCCGTAGACTACGTTGCGCAGTCGCAGGCCGAGCGGTATCTGGGATTTAATCCTGTTGATATTCAGACAACCGGCGATATTATCAGCGATGTCATCATGGATGAGATCGCGAATACCAAAGGCCCTGTTCGTTCCGATCCCAATCCCCGTTTACGCGAGGTTCAATAATGTTTAAACCCAAAGTACTCGTTATCTGCACCGGTAATTCCATGCGCAGTCAGATGGCCGAAGGACTCCTGCGGGCGGATTTGGGAGACCGTATCGAAGTCTTTTCCGCGGGTACGCACCCCACGCACGTGCATTCGATGGCTATGGCCGCACTCGCTGAACTGGGAATTGACACGTCAGGTCATCGCTCCAAAAGCGTCAATGAATTCTTGAATCAGCGGATGGATCTTGTGATAACCGTTTGCGACAGCGCGCGCGAAATCTGTCCCATTTTCCCCGGCGCGAAAAAAACCGTGCACAAAGGCTATCCCGATCCGATGCATGTCC
>RPQS01000018.1 GCA_003818605.1 Candidatus Zhuqueibacterota bacterium
AAATTGCCCGCTACGGGAGAACGGGAACCGGCCCGATTGCCGCGGTGGAATTTGCCGGCGGACGCGGTTTGCTCTTTGGTTTCGGTCTGGAAGCCGTTTCCGGAATGGCTGCCGGTTCCTTGGATCTTCCCGCCATTATGGATCGAATCAACACGTGGGCAGGACATGATTCAGTGGATTCGAGTCCGGATATGCCCGCGGTGGCTTTGCCCGTGAAGTGTACGGTTGGTCCGGCCTACCCTAATCCTTTCAATGCAACAACCATGATTCGCTACTCGATTCCGGAAATGCGCGGCGGCGAACTGGTGATGTACAACATTGCCGGGCGCGTAGTGGACGTTCTTTCGCTGTCGGACAGATCAGGCAGCGTAGCCTGGACGCCAGCGGCCGCCTCCGGAGTATATTTCGCGCAAGCCCGCTGGAACGGCGGACAAACCACACCCATCAAGCTTTTATTGCTGAAATAGCGAAACGGATTTAAAAAGAAAGGCGAGGTCAAACGATCTCGCCTTTTTCTTTTCCGCAGATATTCTGCCGCATTTTCTGGCATTTCTTGCAGTAGTACGTGGATCGCTGAGCCTGCACGATGCGCACGATTACACCGCCACAGCGTAGACACGTCTCACCGTCTCTGCCGTAAACTCGAAATTCATCTTGATAGGAACCGGATTTACCATCCGGATCCGCGAAATTGCGCAGCGTCGTGCCACCGCATTCCAAAGCATGGCGGAGTATCCGCGGAACGGAATCTATCAGCCGCCGAATTTCTTCGCGTGTCAATTGCGAAGCCCGCTTCTGCGGATTGATCGTCGCGTCCCACAAGATTTCCGATGCATAGATATTCCCGATCCCGGCCCATAGACTCTGATCGAGCAGCAACGGCTTGATGGCGAGAGTTCGCCGACGAAAAATATCGCGCACTTGATCCGGGCCGGGCGTTTCCTCCAGAGGTTCCCAACCCAATCGCTGGATTTGAGCCGGAAGCTTTTTCTTTGAAAAGTAACGAATCGTTCCCAGAGTCCGCGAATCGTTCAATACTAAAGTACATCCATCATCCAAATCAAAAAACGCGCGCTCGTGCGCATCGTGCGGTTTGCCGGAAGACCGGACATACAACCTCCCCGTCATGCGCAGATGCACAAGCAGTGTTCCTTTATCCAAATCTATTAGTATGTACTTGCCGCGACGCTGCACGCGGCTTACAACCTGGCATCTCACCGCGCGTCGAACCGAATCGGGTGTTTGCGGCCGAAGCTGCCGCGGAACAGAAAACCGCGCGCCGATCATCTTTCTTCCTGTGAGACGCGGTCGGATCAACCGTACCACGGTTTCCACTTCAGGCAATTCCGGCACAGCGTCTCCATGTTAAATAATCTCCCGCCAGATAGAAAGATCCCGCCACTAAACCAAGATCATGTCCGCCTTGGGAATTATGCAGTAAGGCGAACGCCGTATCCAGCGAGTCCGCGCAGCGGGCGTTGAAGCCTACCGATTGCGCGATCTCACATAAATCTTTTGCGGCGAAAGATCGCGGGCTGTTGACCTTTACCACGATGATTTCATTCACTAAAGACCGCAGCTCATGCAATGATGCAGTCGCATCTTTATCCTTCATCATGCCAATCACGGCCAGAATGCGGCGATTCGGACAGCCGCTGCGCAGCGTCTCGGCTAAGGCGCGAAACGAGACCGGATTATGCGCCACGTCTAAAAGTATGTCCGGACTGCCGGGCAAGAGCTGCTGTCGCCCGGCAACAGTACAGTTTGACAACCTGCTGCGTATCGCGTCAGAATCTAAAGTCGGATAAAGTCTGCGCGCCGCGCAAATCGCGGCGGCGGCGTTATCTCGCTGATGTTTGCCGGATGTATTCAGTGTCAAGGACGGGA
>RPQS01000019.1 GCA_003818605.1 Candidatus Zhuqueibacterota bacterium
CAAGGATTGGTATTTGCTATTATAAAATTTCTTCTTTATTTGTAATGCGATACCATTATAACCCTCTAAGAAAGGCAGTCTATTTTGAGTATTATTTCGGATTCCATCAACCTTGAAAGCAATCGAGCTGAAGAGGCTTGATTTCATAGAACGGTTTTCGCAACACAATGGTCACGCAGTATAGTGGTGAAGGAGCAGATAATGAACATGTTTCTACGACAGATGAAAATTGCGGGCATTTTGGCAAGCATTCTATTGATCCTGAGCGCCGCTTCGGCGCAGCCGGCAATAACTCAGAGTGTCATCCCGCAGTATATTCAGGGTCGAAATGGCACGAACTCGGAAAGAATTCCCTGTGCCTACTGGGTCAGCATCTCCGGCCTCACTGCCAATGCCACTTATCGTTACTTTAATCAGGTCGTACGTTCATCCGACTCGCAAACGTCAAGCGGTGCGGGTAATGTGATTTTTGCGAATAGCGGCGGTTTTACACGCACCTCGTCTCCCAGCCTCTCTTCTGCGGGAAACTACGGAGAATTCACTGCCGATGCCTCCGGTATCTGGAGCGGATGGATGATTACCGAACCGACCGGCAATGCGCGCTTTGTGCCGGGCGCCTTTATCTTTTTCCGAATCATGCTAAATGATGGGGCAGGGGGGACATCGGTTGCAACTCGTCTCACTGCAGCCGATTCCGTACGGGTCTTGATGCCGGGCACGACCGCAACGGACAGTACCGGTACAGGCATTCGTGGAAACACTTTGGCTGCTCCGCGTGATTTCGTTCTTCTTCACGACAACATCGCCGGTTCCGGCAGACCTGTAGCGGCCACACTTATCGAAAGCGACGGCAGTGACAATTCCGCGGCCAACAACTACATTGCTTTTTATGCCGATAATGTGAATCTGTCTGACGGTGCATTCGGAGCGATTCTGCCTAATCTGAACGACAACGGAGTTCGGCGTGTTGAGCGGCGTTCGCTAAGCGGAAACGTCCTTGCGTTCAATCAGAATGTCAGCGGGATCTGGCCCAGCGGCGCAAATACTGTCAATCCGACAGGCGGTGAAACGCCGGTAGTACTTACGATTGACGATGTTCCCCTGAATTCGAGTGAAAACTCGCCGCCGTCCATCTCGCAAGTGACTCGTATCCCTCTCGCACCGGCTGCCAATGCTTCGGTTACGGTTGTCGCGTATATCACGGACAGCGACGGTACGGTTTTCTCTGCAATACTTGTCTATAATGCGGGTGCGGGCGATCAATCGTTGTCTATGCATGACGATGGATTCCACGACGATAGCGCTGCGGGGGATCATTGGTTTGCGGCTCAAGTGCCCGGACAACCAACTTTAACCGGCGTCTTGTATTATCTCGAAGCAGTGGACAACTCCGGAGCCTCTGTTCGCTCTCCGATTGATGCTCCCACTCATGTATTGAGTTATCTGGTGGATCGGCCGCAGCCTGTGCTGCGGATCAATGAGTTCATGGCGCAGAACACGGCCACAATTCAAGATCCGACCGGTGAATGGGCGGATTGGATTGAGGTGTTCAATGCCGGTAGTGCCGAAGTGAACATGGGAGGCATCGCGCTCACCGACAATTTCTCCGATATGCGTAAATGGACGTTTCCCGATACGACTGTTCCGCCCGGCGGTGTGCTTCTTGTATGGTGCGATGAAGATGACGGAGATCCGGGACTGCACGCAAGTTTCAAGCTTTCCACAGGCGGGGAACGGATCGCTCTTTCGGATCTGGAGGAGTACGGCGGGACGATTCTGGACAGCTTGACGTTTGGAACTCAGTCTTCTGATGTCTCATACGCCC
>RPQS01000020.1 GCA_003818605.1 Candidatus Zhuqueibacterota bacterium
AGTTGGCGGATGTTGCCCGGCCAATTTCTGCCAGTGTTCCCGTCACGTCGGTGGCCCGATAAATGATGTATTCTACGGCACCTAAGGCGGTTGTCCAGCGTAACTGCACGGAGTCCGTGAGCGGATAAATGGTCAATGAATCCGGCTTCAGCGGGACTCGCACCCATTCAGCGGCTTCGATATTGCCGTTGCCGATTACTGCGGAAGGAGCCTGACCTTGGAGCGTTCCGCCGTCAGCCGTGGCATATCGTGCCGCGCAGAGATAAATGGCAGGAGGAATCGAACCCAGCTCTCCGGCAAGATTGATCGTTCCTTCGAGCACGGTTCCTGCCGCCGAAGCCGTAGCGCCGCTTGCATCGAACCATCCGCGCCAGCCGTTGTTTTCTTCTTGCGCAAGAAAAGCCGCCCAATTCGCCACTTGTCCGGCCTTGGCCCACGGGGCCGCGCTCAAAGTTCCGGGCGGATTCGAGACAAAAAGGAATCGGTCTTGTCCGGTTCCCTGCGCAGATTCGGTAGCCAGATAAAGATCGCTGCCGTTCCATCCGGCCCAGAGCGTAATGCTTGCTCCCGCTGCCACCGTTTGCGCGGAAGCATCGCGAGAGCCGTCCATCAAAAATCCCGATGATCCCCCTCCGGTTACGGTGACGTGCCAATCCGAGCCGCCGTTGTTGTCCCAGTTGTTCGAATTGTCGCGGAACACAAAATCCACGGTTGTCGCGGCAGACGGAATGGAATAGGCGTAGAACCATTCTTCTTCCCCGCTGTCGTAGGTCATTTGCGGATCGGGACTGATGATTCCCTGCCAGCCGGAGTGTCCGATGTGAATATAGACGGGATTGGTTCCGGCGGGAAGCGGTCCTTGAGTCGCATCGTAATAGATGGTGACCGTCTCACTGGCTACGGGATTTTGCGGAGACCAATGCACGCGGTCACCGGTGGATCCTCCCGTGCCCGTTCCGACGTACGTGTGGTAGATATCCGAGCGCGCGACGTTGCCCAGCGAATCCACGGCTTCAATGTAGTAGTCCACGAGGACGCCGCCGGAGTCCGCGACTTCCGCATCGGTGAGATGGTAGTAATATTGATCGGCGATGTAAGTCGGCAGGTCGCCGAAGGAGATTTCCGGATCGTTGTAAATATTTCCGGCGGGAAAAGCGCGGCGTGTCAGGGTTCGCGCGCGCCACGACGTAACTTCGCTTCCTCCGGCAAAGGTTTCATTTTGAGTGGATGCGAGCGGATTCACACCATCCGTATCCAGACGATAATAGACGGTTGCCGAAGACACACCGGACACATCGTGAATAAATGTCCAGATGTAAAAAGCGCGCGGCTGCGGAGTCTGCTGATAACTCCACAGTGAGCCGAAGCCGATGCCTCCGGGATTGTGCGGATGCTGCTGTACGGTCCAAATGGTGGGAGGAGTTGGATCGCCGCCGCCCGCGAGAACCTGATCGGCATAGTCCACGGCTTCATTGCAGGCCACGGTCGGCTTCATTTCCATATCGAGCGAATTGCCGTAGTACATGAAACCGGAGTTCAGCGAACCGAGCAGGAAATGCCAGGCCAGATCCGCAAGCGTAGCGGGATTAACGCTCGGATCCTGAATGCCCGCCAGTGAAATGCCGCCGGCTACGGCCTCCGCCGTAACTACGCGATTTGTTGCCGCTGTGATGACGGCCCAGTTGCGGATATCGAGCGCCCAACCATTCGGAATGTCGAATTGTCCGCTCGAATTGTAGGGCGGCCAGTTCCAGTTGATGAAATCCGGACTGCCGAAATCACCGTCCGCATTCACCCAAGCTCCATCTTCCACGTGCGCGATATTGCCTGATGAAACTGGATGATCCGCTAAAAATTCCGGCACGGTAGTCGGTTCATAGCCTGCGGCGACCGCTTGCGAAGTGAATCCGGCCACGCTCTCCATATAATAGGAATAGCCGCCGCCCCAGGCGTTGTCACCATCGTGACCCAACACCGCAATCATCGGATTGTTCGGATCATTATACGCGGCAATGTTGTTGATATCGCCGACGCCGTAAGTCATGTAGCCGTCCTGCCAGCTCATCGCCATCGCCACGGGCACAACGACCACTTGCGACGCGACTCCCGTCTGCGGATTGACATGCTGCGCGTAATGCGGCTGGAAGGAATACGGCACGGCATCAGTCGGTGTGCAGCCGCGGCTGATGGTGAGCGAGAACCAATGCGCGGATGAAGGATTGATCTGATCGGCGGGATTGGGCGGATCGCAGTTTTCACCGCCGGTGCCAAGAACTAAAGGAAAGTTGGAGCATGCGCGCGAAATGTGATTGGACGGAACCAGACACCACGTGATTCCGCACTCCGCGAGTGCGGGAATGATGCGCTCGCTGAAAGCCAGCTCCGGCGGGAAGAAACCCACGGATGGCGCGGGTGTTGAACCCCACACCCACGGATAGAGATACTGATAGATCTGAATTTCTTTTTTCAGCACGGTTTTATCCACAAGCGGCGCGAGAGCATGATGATAGGGAATGATGACCATTTCGAGGCGCGGGCGTCCGCCGCTGGTTGTCCAGCCGCGCGCTTGAATATTCGCGGAATTCCACGAAGCAGAATAGCCGTACGCATTCTGCGCGCCTAAGCTTGCCACGTTGCGAACCAAGCCGCCGGTGTAGGTGACTTGGGCGCCGGCATCGGTTCCGGACATCGTGCCAATGGCATCGCGCAAACGATATTGATAGGCGGCGACGCGATCGGCAACGGAGAATATTTCCGCGACGTTGTTCTCCGGATGTGCTGCGCCGCCGTTGCGGTGCTGGATGGATTCCCACGCGGTTTGATAGCCTTGCGTCCATTCGGAAGGGGCTGGCCAGTAGACCGGCTGTTCCAAATGCCAAACGTATGTGGTGTGCACCGGAGCGGCGGAGCAGAATGGGGCAACAGATGCAAAAATGCATAGGCAAATCGTCCGGAATCGCAGTGTATTCATCGAATCATCCTTTCGGGTAATCGGCGAGGATCAGAAGAAAATGGCCCACAGTATCAAGAGGATAATCACAAGTAAAACGGAAAAGACAATGTTCATTTTCCGCCACAGGCCAGGAACGGCGGCGCGAGCGTCACCGGCATGTTTGAAGGTCAGTCCTTTCACTTTCTCAAAAGCGGGTGCTTGGGTGGCCAGACTAACCACGATCAATACGGCAACACAGACCACGAAAAGGAAAATCGCAAAATGGAGGAAGTTGATTTCAGCCAGCGTTGCGAGTGGAGAGAAGCCGATGGGCGACTGCTTGTGAATCAATTCCGTGATCAACCGCAGCGCCCCAAGGACGAGACCCGTGAGAAGGGAGGCAATCGCGCCTTTGCTATTCGCTCGGGGCCAGAACACTCCTAAGAGAAATACCGCGGCAATGGGCGGGCTGATATAAGCCTGAACGCTCTGGAGATAAATGTAAAGCTGCGATGAAATGAACCGAATGAACGGAACCCAAAGGATTCCTAACACAACCAGTGCACCGGTAGCCAGCCTTCCTATATGTACGAGTTGTTTCTCGGAGGCTCCCGGTTTCAGTTTTTTGTAGATGTCCATCGTGAACAGAGTGGAACTGCTGTTAAAGCAGGCGGAGAGCGAAGACATCAAAGCGGCCAGCAAACTGGCAATGACAATTCCTTTCAGACCGATGGGGAGCAAACGAGTGACGATGGCCGGATACGCCTGATCGCCCGCGATGTCGGGATAAAGCGCGCGCGCAATGATGCCGGGCATGACGAGAATGAACACCGGCAGTATCTTGAGAAAACCGGAGAAGATTGTCCCCGACTGAGCATGGTTGATGTTCTTCGCGCTTAAAACTCTTTGGACAATATACTGATCGGTGCACCAATACCAGATTCCGAGAATCGGCGCACCGAAGACAATTCCCGTCCACGGGAAATCGGGATCGCTGATCGGTTTAAACATACTGAAGAAATCCGCGGGAACGGATTGCTGCAGGCCGCTGATTCCACCCACTTCATTCAAGCCCAGAATCGTAAGGACAACCGCGCCGCCGATAAGGACAAACATCTGCAGCAGTTCGGTGTAGATCACCGCAGCCAGACCGCCGAAGACCGTGTAAATTCCGGTGGCGATCACGAGGACAATGGAGGACGTGTACATATCCCAGCCGAGCAACTGATTCAACAGCAGCGAACCGGCGAACAACGTCACGGATATTTTCGTCAGCACATAGCCCGTAATAGAGACGACCGTGAGATACCAGCGGCTGGATTCCCCGTAGCGGCGTTCGAGAAACTCCGGCATGGTGAAGACGCCGCTTTTGATATAGAACGGTACAAACACCCAACCCAAAATTAGAACGATCAGACAAGCCAGCCATTCGAAATGCCCCACCGCCATGCCTGTAGCCGCACCCGAACCCGCCAGACCAATAAAATGTTCGGAAGAAATATTGGTGGCGAACATGGACGCGCCGATGGCGAACCAGCCCACATCCCGTCCGGCCAGAAAGTAGTCGGTACTGTTGCGGCCGCGCCGGGCGAAGTAGATTCCGATGCCGAACACAATCAGAAAATAGAGTCCGATCACGACCAGATCAATGCCGCCCATATTGAGAAACATCTTCTCTCCTCGGTCTATTTGCTTTGACCTTGAGATCGGTTCGATTTATTTCGGAAGAGGAATGCTATTGTACGATCAGCCGCCACGCCGCCCGCGCATCCGGAAAAACTATTGTGAGGATGCGTTTTTCAGAGTCGTATTGATATCCGGATTGCGTTTTTTCAACGGCAGCCTGTTCTAAAGGCTTTCCCTCGAGAGTCACGAAGCCGGGAGCTTTGTCCACCGCATGAATGCGCAGTTGAAGCGGACGGTCGGGAATAGAATAACGATCATGAGGCCGCGTTTGATTGATGCGAACCTCATCTCCCGTGCGTTGACAGGCCCATTGCGTCAGGCGGTATTCCCCGTTTTCGTAATCGAATGTCCGGCCGTCATCTTCGTAGAGAGTAAAACCGGATTCATGAATGGCAGGATAGATTTCCAAAGTCAACCGGTTTGACGCCGCATCGGCTGTGTGTTGCTTAACATCCTGCAGGGGAATGATCGCTCCTTCGTGCAGGAAGATCGGCATTTTTTCCAATGGAGTTTCCACAGTGATGGTTTGTCCGCCTTCGTAAACGGTTTCATCGCTCCAATCCAGCCACCAGCCGCGCGGGAGATAAACTTTTTTCAGATACTGATTTTCGCGAGTGACCGGAGCGGCGAGCAAATTCTCGCCTACGAAAAATTCCTGCTGATTCGCCCAATCCCACGTATTGTTGTCGGCGGGATCATTCCAGCACAAAGGTCTCCAGAGCGGTGCGCCGGTCTGCGATGCTTCATAGAAAAGAGAATAGAAGTAGGGAAGAAGACGGTAGCGCAGGGAAATGTAGTTGCGGCTGATGTCTTCCACGCGTTCGCCGAAAGCCCACGGTTCCTTGTCGGGAGTGCCGTATTCCGTGTGTGCGCGGCAGAGCGGCGACAGCGAACCCACTTGAATCCAGCGGGCAAAGAGTTCACTTGAAGGCATGCCGATGAAACCGCCGATGTCCGTGCCGACGAACGGTACTCCGGAAACGCTCAGTCCTTGCAGCATGCGAATCCCGAGCTCCAAATGATCCCAACTCGCGATATTATCTCCGGTCCAAACGGCGGTGTAGCGCTGTTCTCCGGCAAAGCCCGCGCGCGTTAGAATGAAAGGCCGCTCGTTAGGTTCGGCTTTGAGCGCGCCTTCGTAGGTGGCGCGGGCCATGAGAAAACCGTAAAGGTTGTGCATCTTCTTGTGGTCAGTGCCGCGGCCTTCATCATCAAAGCGGGTTTCCAGCGGGAAAGCCTGTCCCCACACGGCAGGTTCATTCATGTCATTCCAGATTCCGGAGACTCCATTCTTGAGCCATTCTCCGACCAAGCCGCCCCACCACGCGCGGGTTGAACTGCGGCTGTAATCGGAAAAGTAGGACGGCCCGGGCCAGACTTCACCGATGTAGGTTTGACCGTCGGGATAAGTGACAAAGTGATTTCCGGCTAAACCTTCGCGGCACACGCGAAAGGCCGTATCCACTTTCACGCCGGGATCAATGATGGTCACGACGCGAAAATTCAAATCCGCAAGCTGCTTGAGCATTTTTTGCGGATCGGGAAAACGGTCTTTATTCCATGTAAAGACCCGATAGCCATCCATGTAATGGATATCGAGGTAGATCACATCGGCGGGGATTTGCTTTTCGCGAAAGGTATTGGCAATGCGCAGGACTTCCTTGTCGGGGAAATAGCTGTAGCGGCACTGCTGAAATCCCAGAGACCAGAGCGGCGGCAGGGGAGCGCGGCCGGTCAGATCCGTATATTGCTCGAGCACGTCTGCAGGTTTCGGTCCGGCGAAGAAGAAATAATCGAGATGGCCGCGCTCGGCGGAGAAGGAGTAGTAGCGCGACGTGCTGGCTCCCATATTGAATCGCGTGCGGTAGCTGTTGTTGAAGTAGAGACCGTAAGCTTGTCTTTCGCGAATGCCGATGAAGAAAGGAATACTCTGATAGATCGGATCCGTACTCCAGCCGTAGGCGGGAGTATCGCTGTTCCACATCACCCATTCCTGACCGCGTTTGTTGATGTTGCCCGTTTTCTCCCCAAGCCCGAGAAATTTTTCATCAGGAACAATTTTTTTCCAGCAGCGGACTTCGTTTCCGTCCCAGCCCATTCCCAGCGCGGCCTCATCTTCGCAGAGCACTTGCCCCAGAAGATTTTTGATCGTGATGCGGCAGGGCGTCTTATGGATTTCCACGACGAGCGCCGCAGAGCGCATTGTGTACAGGCTGTCACTTTCGGATGATTTTGTCTGCAGCGGCGGCCATTCCGTTTTCGCCAGCGGATAATCGAGAAGCGCTTCGGTCTGTCCCTGCCGATGAAGAGTGACGCGAATCATTTCCGGTTTGAGAAAGGTCACCTCGAGCGCATGACCGTTTTCGCAGACAACGGTCACGCCCGCAGTTGTGCCCGTGCAGCGCTGCGCATTGCCGAGAAATTCATAGGCCGCGTGCAGTTTGATTGTGCTGCCGACCACGCAGAGCAGAAGGAAAAGCCATCGGCGTGAAATCATATTATTTCTCCTGCGGAAATCCGGAAAATTTGCGCAAATCCGGAAAAAGCACACTTTCATACTTAGCGATTTCAGCACACAATGTCAAACAAAAATCGCCTTATCGTGCATATAGTTGGATTTTTGTCGGGTTATGACACAATCGGACGAAGTGCTTTATATGATTAGAATGCGGGATAATTTTGCAGCAGATTATAAATAATCAGGTTATGAAACAAACCAATGCCTCCTTTCTTACGAGTTTGTCTAATATATTGTAATATAGATAAATATAAAGCGTTGCGGATATATGGCGATAGATTTTAGATTGCGCGATTGGCAAGACTCTATGAATCTATTGCGCAGACCGCAGTTGAAAAAAAGTTGTTATTCTATATAACCGAAGTTGCAGCGAATACGGGATTGTGAACAATACTGCCTAAAAACTGAGTTCAAGATTTCACAAATGTAAAACAACACACTGCACAATATATTGTTATTTATTTGTTTGTAATATATAATGCAAGAATTTTGTGATGTGAATGTCCATTAGCGAATTTCGTGTCGAAATCCGTTGGAACGGTTCAGTGCAGAATGTCCGGCACTGACGCCGGTTGTTTTCATCGGTCAGATGTTGAGAAAAAGTTGCAGTATGAGAAATCCAGAGACGGTCAGTAATAGTTGACATTCCTGTGAAGTCTTCTTAATTTAAACCAGTTCGCATTTCCGGCCGACAATGTAGCCGGATTATCTAACCCATTGCTCTCTTTCCTGGAGTCTTCAAGCCATGAAAGTGAAAATTATCCGTTGGCTAAGCCTCGTTGCGATCTGCGGAGTCGCGCTTCTGTTTTACACCGCAGCGCGGGCGGGAACCGTCGGGAAGATTGCAGGCCGCGTGATTGACAGCGAGAACGGCGAGCCTGTGATCGGAGCCGCGATTATGGTTGAAGGCACAGAATCCGGCGCGGCCGCCGACATCAATGGAGACTACTATATATTGAATGTTCCACCCGGCATGGTGAATCTGCGGTGCTCGGCTTTAGGGTACGCGCCGCGGAGCATTCAAGGAGTTCAGGTGATCTCCGATCAGACGTCCACCGTGGATTTTTCTCTCCAACCGGCGTCTATTCAGGGTGAAGAAGTGATTATCATTGCGGAGCGCAAGCTGGTGGAACTCGACCGCACGTTTGCCACGCAGACGATTGCCGCGCAGGATATGGGTACCTTGCCCATCACGAATTTAAATCAGGTGGTGGAATTGCAGGCCGGTATTGTGGACGGTCACTTCCGCGGCGGGCGCAAGAACGAGGTGCTGTATCTGGTGGACGGCGTGTCCATTACGGACGTCTACGACAACGCGCAGGGCACGCAGGTAGACAACCGGGTGGTGGAAGAATTGCAGGTGATTTCCGGAACGTTCAATGCCGAGTACGGGCAGGCGATGTCGGGCATCGTCAATATCGTGACGAAAGAAGGCGGGAAGGAGTACCACGGCTCGGTCACCACGGAATTCGGAGACTATCTGTCCGACCACGATGAACTTTTTATGAACATCGGCGATGTGACGCCGATGGCGATTCAGGATTACGGAGTTTCGCTGTACGGCCCGGTTCCGAAAATCCGCAAGCTGTCTTTTTACGCCAGCGGCCGCTATTTAAAGGACAGCGGGTGGATGTACGGGCGGCGGCGATGGATTCCGGTATGGCTGGTGTACCCGAACGGTATGGCAATGGTAGGACACGGAGACAATTCGTACGTGGAGATGAACCGCAACTGGGAGAGTTTCGGGCACGTCAAACTCTCGTATGATCTGTCTTCGCGGATGAAACTCAGCTATTCGAATTTATTCAGTTCGCGCAACTACCGCGATTTCAGTCAGGACTGGAAATTTTGTCCGGACGGGGATCTGCGCCGCTACCGGGACGGACGGACGAACATCGTGAAATTCAATCATGCGGTGAGCGGCAGCGCGTTTTACGAATTAGGTTTTACCAACACGTTTACGGAATATCATCACTATGTGTATGAAGATCCGTACGATTCGCGCTACGCCCATCCGATGTATGAGGACGCGAATCCGGCCTATACGATGAATCTCGCCGGCACGAACCTGAACCGATTCCGCCGCTGGACGCAGACCAACCAATTGATGGGCAATCTGTCGTGGCAGGTGAACAAACTGCATCTGGCGAAGCTCGGTTTTGACGTGAAGCTGCACGACATCTTGTACGACGATGTTTATCTGGTATCCGCGAATCCCGGTCAGGTGATTGATCCAAGCGCGACGGCGGACGATCCCAAGCCGCTCTATTTCAAGCCCGTTGTGGAAGACATTCAGCAGACGTCGCATGACCGCTATCTGAATCATCCGTCGGAATATGCCGTTTATCTGCAGGACAAATTCGAACTGCCGTATTTGATCGTGAATGCCGGTTTGCGGATTGATTACTTCGAGCCGGACGGAAAAGTGCTGACCGATCCGAAAGACCCCAACGTGTATTCGCCGCTGCTGACCACCCATGTGGATGATCCGCTGGACGAACGGCTGTCGTATTGGTATAAAGACGCGAAGGCGAAATGGGCGCTCTCGCCGCGTATCGGCATTGCCTATCCGATGAGCGACGTGGGCGTGTTCCACTTCGCCTATGGGCATTTCGTGCAGCGGCCGACGTTCGAGCGGATGTACGCCAATCCGAAATGGGAGCTGGCCTCGGGTGTGGGACTCAATACGGTGATGGGCAATCCCGATTTGAAGATGGAAGAAACCACAACCTATGAGTTTGGATTCCAGCAGCAGTTGCTGCAAAACGTAGCGCTGAACACCACGATTTTTTATCGCGACATCCGCAATCTGGTAGCCACCGATAAAATCGTGGAGACATATTCTTCCGGAACGAAATATTCGCAATACATCAACCGTTCCTTCGGAGAAGTGAAGGGCATCACGCTGTCGTTCGACAAACGGATGGTGGATAATTTCAGCGCATTCGTGGATTACACGTATCAGGTGGCGCAGGGAGACGCATCCGATCCGCAGTCGGCCTATAACGATTTGCGGGGCAGCAATCCGCGCGAACCGCAGAAGCAGTTGGTGCCGCTGAGCTGGGATCGCCGCCACACGATCAACGGCAGTGTCACCTATATGACTCCGGGATTGCAGAATCTGGGCGTCACGCTGCTGGCCAAATACGGCAGCGGTCTTCCCTACAGTCCGGTAAATCAGGGCATCCGCACGGGTTTCGAGAACGACGGCCGGCGTCCGAGCTTTTACAATTTTGATTTGTCCGCATTCAAGACGTTCAAATTGAGTCCGAAGGCGGAGCGGAAGCTGATCCTGACGCTGACCGTGCTCAATCTGCTGGATACAAAGAACGAAGACAACGTCTACAACGACACCGGACGCGCGGGGTACTCGCAGGAGGAATTGCGCGCCGTCGAGGTGATCGAATACAACACGTTGAAGGAATATTACACGAATCCAACGTACTATTCGCGTCCGCGAATGGTTAAAATAGGTGCGAGGTTCGAATTCTAATGCGACATCGAATTTCCAACACCAACCTGACCATCCTGTTGGCGGCGGTGATCGGCCTTTGGATGGCGGCGGATTCCGGGCTGGCTCAGGAGCGAATCTACCGTGGGAATACCATCTATCGCGCCAAGAATACCATGAGCGGCAATCTGGTGCGCTCGGTATTCTACAACTACGGTCTGGTGGGCAATATTGGCGAGATATCCGGCGAGTGGCCGATCGGAACGGGGAATGAATACGTAGGCGACGTCTCGCCGTTGGTGGGTGTACAATTTGTCCATCCTTCGGGCGACACCATGGTTTCCGTGACGACGTCGGACGGCCCGCGGCAAAATCCGGACGGCCCTCCGGGTGGCGGAACCTTTTGGGGGTTCGAACCGCTGGAAGGTTTTAACGCCGTTCCCATCGTCGGACAAGATCCGAAAGTAGCGATGTCCAACCAGCCGGACACGTGGCCGGAGTATTGGCCAGATAAGAATCAAGACGATGAGCGTGACCACGGTTGGCGAAAGGACATGGCCGATCCGGGTTGGCAAGGCGCGTGGAACGGGTACTTCGGCAAGAACGTGATGAGCGCCGATCAAGAAACCTATTTCCAGATGGACGATCATGCGGACGGCGAATGGTTTCAGCGAACCGACAGTCTGGAAAACGTATACTATTACTATCCGTCCATAGAAGATTCACTGCGGCGCGGTCTGGGTTTGCGAGTCCTGGTACGCGGCATGCAATGGGCGCATTTCCTGGCTCAGGATTGCATTTTCTGGCTGTATGAGATCACCAATATCAGTTCCTTCAATTACGACAAAGTCTGCTTCGGCATGATTGTGGGAACGCTTTCCGGCGGACGGCAGGATTCCGAAGACGATTTGGCGTATTTCGATCTGGAAAATGACATTACTTATAGTTGGGACAGCGACGATCAAGGTTCGCTCGGCTGGGTATCGGTGCGTCCCGGCGAAATCAACGTGGGCTACGTCGGCTACGCCTTTTTGGAATCTCCCGGCAATCCGGTAGACGGGATTGACAACGACGGCGACAGCGATCATCCCGGCAGTCCGACGTTAACGGCGAGTTTACTGTATGAGATGACACAACCGCAGACGGTGCGATCCGGTCAGCCGCTCATCCTGATGGACTACAATACGTATCAGCGAAGCGATACGGTCATGACCGCCGATTCGCTGATATGGTTTTTCCGCGATCAGCGGCGCGTGCTGCGCGTGGGAGATACGCTTCGCGAAAACGGACGCAACAACATTGACGATAATTTCAACGGATTGATTGACGAACGTTTCGACAGCACGCACATAGACCACAAGTACCGGGATTACTTCACCGGACAGGGTCTGACCGATCCTTTAATTGACGAGGCCCGCGATGACGGGATTGACAATGACGGCGACTGGAATCCGCTGACGAACGACGTGGGATTCGACGGCGTGGCCGGCACCGGAGATATCGGCGAGGGCGATGGTCAGCCTACGGACGGCGAACCGAATTTCGACAAGACGGACGTAGACGAATCCGATCAGATCGGACTGACGTCCTTCTATTATTTTACGCCGCCGGGAGCGGTGCGGATGCGCGATGATCAGAGCATCTGGACGCGGATGATTCCGGGCAATTTCGACGTCATCGAAGATACGCCGATGGACGGCGATTTCGTGTACGGATCCGGCTACTTCCCGCTGCGGTCGGGTCAGACGGAGCGCTTCTCGATGGCCTTGCTGTACGGAGAAAATTATACGGACATCCGCGACAACAAGATCACCGTGCAGCAGATTTACGACGAGAATTACAATTTCGCGCGGCCGCCCGACAAACCGAAGCTGTGGACGGTTCCGGGCGACGGCAAGGTGACGCTGTATTGGGATTCCAAGGCGGAGGATTCCTACGAACCGATCTGCGACTGCAAAGATTTTGAAGGATACAAGATTTACCGGGCAACCGATCCCTCGTTCAACGAAGTATTTTCGGTGACGGACGGATTGGGAAGACGGGTGTTCCATCGTCCGATCGCGCAGTTCGATCTGGACAACGGCAACGGCGGCTTCTTCCCGATTATCCGCAATGCGGTGATTTTCAATTTAGGCGACGATACCGGCTTGCGGCACTCGTGGACGGACACGACCGTGGAAAACGGCCAGACATATTATTACGCAGTGGTGGCGTATGACCGGGGCGATATCGAGAAGCAGATTCTTCCCGCCGAAAACAGCAAGACCATCGTGATGGACGAGGCGGGCAATATCACGCTGGATATCAACACGGCGGTCGTCACTCCGCGCGCTCCGGCGGCGGGCTATGAAGAAGCCTCCATGTCGTCCTTTGAGCACGCTTCCGGCTCCGCGACCGGCGCGGTGGCGCTGGATCTGGTGGATCCGCGGCTGGTGCGGGACAACGTCCGCTACGATTTTACGTTTGCCAACGTCCCCGATTCGATTTCATCCACACAGACCATTTATTCGATTACGCGGGATTCGCTGGGCATTCGTTCCAACGTGCTGGTCAACGAGCCGCTGCTGCCGAAGGACAATCTGCTGCCGCAGACGCGGCGGTTCCGCGCCTATTACGATTCGCTGTTCAACCGTCCGCCCGGATTGTACGATCCGATTCAGTATTTCCAGGTGGCGGGCACGCCGATGTTCGACGGGCAGATCGTGTATATTCTGATTCCGCGCGACACGGCGCTGATCGCGGAGATCAGCGGCTGGGAAGATACGACGAAAACGCTGTTTAGCTTCACGTTCCAGAAAACGAATCTGGGTACGAATCCCGATTCGGCCGTGCGCATTCCGATGGACTATGAGATCGAGTGGTTCGATCACATTGTGGACACGACGCTGCACTTTTACGATCCGCTCAATTTCGATTTTCCGGCGATTCCCGTGAATTTCTCGGTGAAAAACATCAGCCGCGATTATCGGGTCAAGTGCGTGTTTGTGGAGCGATCCGCCACGCGGAACGGAACGGTGGACGCCAACGAGAGTCTGATTCTATTTGACAGTCTGGGCGGGCAATATGAAATCGGATGGAACGTCGGTTTCGTGGCTCGCCCGATACAGGGCGATACGCTTCCCCCCGGCGCGGGGGACAAGCTGACGCTGCATGTATATCAGCCGTATACGGGAAACGATCTGTATGTATACGGCACACGCGCATCGCGCATCAATGCAGACGCCGTGACGTTAGATAGGATCAAAGTGTATCCTAATCCGTACGTCGCCGTATCGCCACAAGAGCCGACCAATTTGTTTAACGAGGGACGCGGCGAACGGCGCATCACTTTCATTCACTTGCCCAACGAGTGTACGATCCGGATCTATACCGTGCGCGGGGATCTGATCCAGGAGATTCGGCATTTCGCCGACATTGACGACGGCCATGAGAATTGGGATTTGCGCAGCCGTGACGGGCAGAACGTGGCGTATGGAACGTACCTTTACCATATCGAGTCACCGTTCGGCGAAAAGACGGGAAGGTTTGCGGTGATCAAATGAAACACAAGCTCCTTTACCTCGGCGCATTGGTGATGCTGGCGGCTCTTGTTCCCGCCGCCGCACAAGCACAGAGCAAAGTCGGAACGACGGCGGCTCCGTTTTTGAATATCGCCGTGGGGGCGCGCGCTCTGGGCATGGGTGGGGCCTTTACGGCTACGGCGGACGATCCGAGCGCTCTGTATTGGAATCCGGCCGGCATAGCGGGCATAGAGCGTTTTGAGGCGAGTTTCGTTCACACGGATTGGCTGGTGGACTTGAAATACGACGTGGTGGGCGTGATCTTGCCGATAAAGGGTGCCGGAACGCTGGGCGCGCAAACCGTTTTTCTGACGATGCCGGATCAGGAAATTACGACGACGCTGCAATCCCAGCAGGACGGCACCGGCTTGTTTTTCAGCTCGGGAAGCATGGCCATGGGATTGTCGTTTGCGCGCGCATTCACCGACCGTTTCAAACTGGGCATAACGGCTAAATGGGTGCGGGAGTGGATTTGGCATGAAGATGCCAACACGATTGCGCTGGATTTGGGCAGCATTTATCGCACGACGTTTCACAATATGCGCATCGGTGTGGCCATTACGAATTTCGGCGGCGACATGTCCATGAGCGGCCGCGATTTAATGCACTATCATGACGCGGATGAGACGCGATCAGGAAACAACGCGCGCGTGCTGTCCGAATGGAGCACGGATAATTGGCCGCTGCCGATGTGTTTGCGATTCGGATTGGCGATGGAAATTTTGCAGAATAAAGATCACCGAATCACGACGGCGATGGATGCCATTCATCCCAATGACAACCGGGAGTCGGTGAATTTGGGTTGTGAATACGCTTTTCGCGAGCAGTTTATGCTGCGGGCGGGATACAAATCGCTGTTCATGCCGTATAGTGAAGAGGGATTGACCTTGGGCGCGGGCGTCCGCACGAAGACGCGCGGGGGGCCGGGTTTCGGTTTGGATGTCGCTTACGAAGACTTCGGACGGTTCGATGCGGTCTACAAGTATTCCATCATCGTGAGTTATTGAGATCAGATCGTTTCGGAATCCAGTTTTTTGGTTCCACATACCCATACCATTCCATAAGAGATCCGAGGAGGGATCATGAAAGGCACACTGAAATTTCTGGTAGCAGCCGTGCTGACCATAGTTTTAGCTGCGTCGGCTTGGGCTACAAATGTCACGTTCCAGGTGAACATGACGGTGCAGGTGAATGCCGGCAACTTTATACCGGCCACGGACATTCTCGTGGCCCGCGGTACGTTTAACGGCTGGGGCGGCAACGCGAACCAGCTGATTGACAACGGCGCGGGCATCTACGTCGGAACATGGGACATCACACCGGGGACCATCGAATACAAATTCGCGATCCCTCATACCGGGCCGGATGACGTTTGGGAAGGAGTCAACAATCGTACGGTTGTCGTGGGAACTGATCCGTTGGTACTGCCGGTTGTCTATTTTAACGATGCCACGCTGATCGCAGACGTGGAAGTTCGTTTCCGCGTGGACATGACCGTTCAGATCGCGCGCGGAACCTTCGATCCGGCGGTAGACTGGGTGGTTGTCCGAGGCAGTCATGCCAATATCGGCAACTGGGGAGGCGCGGTACGGTTGAACTCGGAAACCTTGAATCCGGAAATCTACTCGGCGTGGATTCAGTTCGATGATCTGACCGGTGCGCTTCAGTTCAAGTATGTGTATCTCACCGCCGGGGACCCGAATGCAGCCCATTGGGAAGAGCACATTCCCGCCAACCGGGAGATTCTGCCCACCGGTACGGAGCCGGACGCGAATTCCAACGGCTATGGCGAGATTAATCCCGCCACTCCATATTTCGATGATCTAACTCCCGCCGATATCATCACGAACGACCTGACCGTTGTCTTCCAAGTGGAGGTACATCCGCTGCTGGGCCGTCTTCGTGATCAGGGATTCATCTATGACGTGCAGTCGCATGATACGATCTACAGCGTGGAGAGCATTCAAGTAGCCGGCGGCTTTAACACTTGGCCGTGGGGCGGCTTCACGCAGGAATACTTCATGAATGACGGCGGCACAAACGGCGACGTCACGGCCGGCGACAACATATGGAGCGTATCGCATTTGTTCGCGGCCGGAACCGAACGCGCGCTTATTTATAAGTACGGCGCCAATCAGCTTGACGTGGAAGCCGGATTTGCGCTGAACCACGTGGCGCATCTGGACGATACGACAGCCGCCACGTATTACGTGCCGCCTGTATGCTGGGGCGAGCAGGATACGATCTATGCATCATGGCAGAGCGAGTGCCTGATTTCTTCCGTTCCCGAGTATAGTGCCACAGTGCCGGCAGCCTATCGTTTGGATCAGAATTTCCCGAATCCGTTCAATCCGAGCACGATGATTCGCTTCTCGATTCCGCGCGCGGATGTGATGACACTGCGGGTGTTCAACATCATGGGACAGGAAGTCGCGGTGTGGAATCTGGGCCGTCTGGAAACGGGTGAACACAGTGTGCGGTTTGACGCGTCTTCGCTGGCGTCCGGCGTATATGTGTACCGTCTGGAAAGTCCGGGCTTCTCGGCCTCGCGCAAGATGCTGCTGATGAAGTAGCGCTTCTTTTTGCGGCGACAATGCACTCAAGAAAGGGGGCGCGCGCCCGCGTCGTCGCGCCCCCTTTCTGCATCTTATCAATTTCATCCGGCATATCGGCGATATGCCGGATGCGTGTACGCGATACAGCGGTCCGGCAAGGAGTGAAAAGATGAAAAGAATCATTGGATTTGCAGCGGTTTTATGGATCACGGCGGGTATTGCCTGCGCTCAGCACGTGAGTTGGCAGCCGACTTCGCCGCGAGTGGGCGATGCGGTGACCTACCGATATGATTCGCGAATCGGGCCGCTTGGCCCCGCCACGACCACGATTTGGCTGCATTGGGGGGAACTCGATCCGTCCACGGGGAGTTGGTCTACTCCGCCGCAGAGCATTTGGCCGCAGGGATCGCGCCTTCACTCCGATAACGTGGCCGTGCAAAGCCCGATGACGCGCGGGCAAGACAGTGTATGGAGCGTCTCGATTGATTTTGATACAAGCCTACAGGATATGGCCTTTGTGTTTACCGATGGAGTCAGCCAGTGGGACAACAACAACGGCCATAACTGGATTCTAAACTTTGTTTTACCGGGCACGGTCTCGTGGTGGACTCCGGAGGACGCACAGCCGGGAGACACCATTACGATTTATTATGACGCGGTGCCGGGAACTCTTCCGAATGCCTCCCCGAATGCCACTCTCCATTGGGGCGTGAATGAATCCGGCCACGGCAACTGGCGGCTGCCGCCCCAAGCCATTTGGCCGGCGGGTACGGTTCCGGTCGGCTCCGCCGCGCAGACCCCCATGATCGCGATGGGCGGCGGTCTCTTTCGCATTACGATTATCACTACCGATTCCGTTTATACATTGCACTACGTCGTTACCGACGGCACGAATTGGGACAACAACGGTAACTCCAACTGGGACATCGAACTCACAGAGCCGCCGCCGCTCACGTATACGTACCGAATATTCCGTTTCGATCCGCGTTCCGCTTTTGCCACGCAGTTTTCCGGATCGGTGAACTCGCTCAATCTGGCGGGGGCTTTCAACGGCTGGTCTACGTCGGCCAATCCGCTGCCGAACGTGGATATGTACGGCAATCGTTGGGGCGAAGTGCGAATGCCGGTGGGAACGAGCGAGTACAAGTTCGTTATCAACGGCAACAACTGGCAGACCGATCCGGACAATCCGCTCACGGCTCCGGGCGGCTACAACAATTCCGTGATTACGCTTACCGTGGATTCGTTGCCGCAATTCTACGACATTCAACCGGGTGAAAATTCGGTATTCAATACCAATACCGCTTTGCATGTGGCGGTGAAGGTTCGTCCGGGGGATCTCGGCCCGGGAATTTCCGGATCGCCGTTCGCCGTCGTAAATGGAATGCTGTATCCGCAGATGACATGGAATGCCGCAACCGGAGATCTCTCTTTCGATTGGCCGGCCCAAGCAACGCCCGGCGGGATGGATGTCACGATCTATGCGGCGGATTCGGCGGGACGCAACGGCCGTCGCAACTTCCACTACGGTTTCCGCGATAACGGTTACATGGCTGTGGATCCCTACGAGGACTTGAACTACAATGCGGGTGAGTTGTCTGATGTTTACGACTTGTTCGGGATGACGATTAAGGAACGTGCCAACGGTGACTCTTTGGAAATGACCGTGATGCTCGCTGGCGTGACTCCGGCACTTTCGCCTTTGATTCTCGTAACGATTTCCTGTTCCGCCGATGCTTTTGCGGAAATTCCGGGTTTCAACGGTGATCTTGCCGTTCCCAATCAATCCGGCGGCGGCGTGTCCTTGCTCCTGCTCTATCCGCAATCACCGTTCTATAATCCCGCCGTGCACAATACCTTGCATCCTGGCGGCAATCTCGCCACTCCCGGTCCCTCGGTCGCCCTCGCGTCCGACGGTGCCAACGACGCCTTCACCGTGGTCATGGCCACTTCCGATCTCGAAGATGCTCTCGGTTCTTATCAAACGGCTTGGTATTACACATGTTCCACCTTTATAGCCGCTGGTTCCGATCAAGGCTATTGTCAGGAAATCACCTCCGCTATGGGTGGAGTGGACGGAGAAGAGGAACCCGATTGCATTGATGTCTTGTTTATAATGGCCGCCGACGTGCAAACCAAACTCATGCACAACTACGGCCTCACGCGCCGCGCCACGCTCGATGCTCCGGGCCGCGGTTTAGCGGCGGTCACCCCGCAGGGAATCGGCCCGAATATTTTATCACCGGGGCCGGTATGCCGGGTGCTTACGCGCGGCGCACCGACCTATGACACGACGCAAACCATTACCGGGCGCGTGACGTCTTCCGTCGCGCTCGGGCAAGTATGGCTTGTGCGGAATGACGTACTTGCTCCGGTTACATTAACGGGAGATTCGTTCGTTGTCCCGGTGATTCTGACGGAAGGCGAAAACCGGTTCAATGTCTGGGCGGTGGATGTAAACAGTGATACCGGACGCTCACCGGCGTGTGTCTTCACCTTGGTCATTGATCACGCTCCGAATATTACACTTGCCACTCGGGTCGAGGCGGGACAGTGCGTACTGGATGCATCGGCAACTACCGATCCCGAACAGCAGGCCGTTACGTTTTTATGGGAAGCCGACGCGGACAATCCGGCGCCGGTCACGTTGCTGAACGCCAATGCGGCTGTCGCCAGTTTTACGCGGCCTGCGGTTTTGGGAGAGTATTATTTCAACGTGACGGCGACCGATCCCGATCAGCATATTTCCCGCGCGCGAACGCTCTTTACGGTTTACGCCGATTCCGCACACGGATTTGCGAATAACGAGTGTACCGATTGGGTGAAGAACGCAATGATTTACGAAATCTTTCCGCGATCCTACTCAGCACAAGGAAATCTCGACGGGATCACGGCGGATTTGCCAAGACTGGCCGATCTGGGAATCAACTGCATTTGGATGATGCCGATTTTCGAAGGGCCGTCCGATCATGGATATGAAATCACGGACTATTACGCGATTGAGCAGGATTACGGCGCGGCAGCAGATTTGCATGAACTTGTACAAGCCGCGCATGCCTTGGGTATCCGAATCGTATTGGACATGGTGCTCAATCATACGGGAATCGGCCATCCGTTCATGCAGGATGCGCTGCGATACGGACGATATTCGCATTACTGGGATTGGTACGACCGCGACGCCAACGGCAATTATACGTACTATTTCGACTGGACGTCGCTGCCGAATATCAATTTGAACAATCCCGAGACGGTCAAGTACTACATTGACATGTGCAAGTACTGGATTACGGAATTCGACATTGACGGCTACCGCTGCGACGTGGCTTGGGGTCCGCAGCAGCGTTCGCCGCAGTTCTGGGTGCAGTGGCGGCAGGCGCTGAAAGAGATCAAGCCGGAATGTCTGCTGCTGGCCGAGAACGGGGCGAACGATTTCACGATTTTTACCAATCGCTTCGATCTGGCTTTCGACTGGAATCTGCATCACGAGGGAGCGGCGAGCTTTGCCAACATGTTCCCGCAGATTCCCAATTTCAATCAGCTGAATCAACTGGTGACGAATTACAATGTCTGGTGGCCGGCCTATAAGAATCCGCTGCGCTTTATGGAAAATCACGACGAAGCGCGCTTCATTTCGTTAAACACGGCGGTGCAGACCAAGCTGGTCTCTTCTTTTATGATGTGTCTGCCGGGAGCGGTGATGCTCTATGCCGGACAAGAAATCGGCACGACGTCCCAGCGCGGGACGATCACCTGGAGTGTAGATCCCAACGGCATGTACCCGCATTATTACCGCCTCACAAATGCCAGAAAGCTGCTGCCCGCAATGCGGACGGGTTCGTTTACTCTGCTGGACAACAATCAGAATACATCGTGCTACAGCTTTGCCCGATATGGGGCCAACATGGATCCGGTGATTTTCGTGGGTGATTTCTCGCCGTCTTCATCGGTTGTAACCTTGACGATCAATCTGCCGCAGCTCGGACTTCATGCCGATTCGACGTATGTGGTGACCGAACTGCTCAGCGGCACCTATTATTCCACGCAAGGTTCGCAGCTTGCGTCCTTATTGACCAGTCTTTCCGGTTATCAGTCGCGGGTGTGGGTGGTTTCGGATTCGGTCATTTCGGTGGATGTTCCGCCCGCGCAGCAGCCGTTGCCGCAAAAAACGGAACTGGGTGCGGCGTACCCGAATCCGTTCAATCCGGTCACGACTCTACCATTGGAACTGTCGTCGCCCGTGCACGTCACGCTGAAAATTTTCGACGTACTGGGACGCGAAGTTGCGATGGTGATGGACGCTCCACTGCAGGCGGGAGTTCACCAGATTGTCTGGGACAGCCGCGCTGCCGGTCGTGAAGTGGGCAGCGGAATTTATTTCGCTGTGATGCAGGCCGGCAAGACGACGCAAATTCGCAAGCTTGTGCTTCTGAAATGAACCAACGATTGTTGAACTTTGTGTGCATTACGCTGCTTGTTTTTACAGGCGGCGTTTTTGCCGTTCCTCCGATAGCGTCTCTCCAGCAAGCATCGGACGAACTGATTATTCGCGTGAATCCGGGCGAATTCCGATCCTTCATATTGGCGAACCGTTCCGGCACTTACTTTTACGGCGCAACGGGCGGCGGATGGGATAGCGGCTGGATGGGATTGTGGGTTGATCGGAAACGAGTGCTGACGGATTTCCGCGTGATGGATTCGCTCGGAAAACGGATGGATTTGGCGAAAGCCCGCTGCGAAATCACACCTTTTGATGTGACATGGCATTGGGACAAACCGCGCGCCGATATCTCGGTTTTCTTCCGTTCGACCGATTGCGATAGTCTGTATTACACGAGCCTATCCGGCTTGTGCGTGGAAGGACAGCCGTGGATACAACCGGCAGCATTCGACGACGAATTCGGACGGCGGGTTACCGAATGGCTCATCAGTTCGGACTCCCGCAGGCGGCCGCCGGCTGAATACCTGCCGGAGTTCATCCGCAGCGAACTCACGTCCACGTCTTTCCGCTGTGACGATGCGGATTTTACAAAAGCGATCGCTTGGGCGCATATCCAACTGCTCTTTTTACTTGCCGAAGACGATTCTCTTTTGTATGCCGGAATTCCGTGGTTCAATGAAGGTTGGGGGCGCGATACGTTTATTTCGCTGCCGGGTTTGCTGGTTACAGGACATATGGACGCCGCGCGAAAACTCTTAATGCGCTATGCGGCATGGGTGGATAGGAATCCGAAGAGTCCGACCTATGGCCGTATTCCCAATCGGGTGCGACCCGGCGAAGAGATCGCATTCAACACGGCGGACGGTACTCCATGGTGGATTCTTGGAGTATACGCTTACGGCATCTCTTCCGGCGATTATACTTTGTGGTCGCATTTGGTATCCGCGCCGAACGACAGCGATCTCACGAAAGGCGCGGTAACCATAGCGCTGGAAGGCGCGTTATCCCGCACGGACAGCCTCGGTTTTTTAAAGCACGGCGATGCGGATACGTGGATGGACGCGGTCGGCCCCGCCGGGCCAGTCACGCCGCGCGGAGACCGGGCGGTGGAAATCGCGGCGCTGCACCACGCATCACTCGACGCCGCCATACGCATGGCCAGCATTCAGAAGAAAAAGTTTCCCGTTGATGTGATGAAAAAATGGCAGGAAGCGCGGGAACGCCTCGAGCGGAATTTTCTCGCATATTATTTCGATCCTTCCGAAAACCGGTTGTGGGATCATATAAACTCGAACGGAATTCCCGATTCGCAGGCGCGCTCCAATCAACTCTTTGCCTTAACGGTTCCGCTTTCGCCGCTGGTTCCGCCGCAAGTGCAGGACGAAATCGCGCGCAGGGTGTGCGGAGACCTCGTTCATTCCTACGGCGTGCTTTCGCTGAGTCCGAACGAGGATAAGTTTCATCCTTTTCATCAGGATGAGCATTATCCGAAAGACGATGCGTAT
The DNA here is from genome assembly GCA_003818605.1 of Candidatus Zhuqueibacterota bacterium. Classification (GTDB taxonomy): domain Bacteria; phylum Electryoneota; class RPQS01; order RPQS01; family RPQS01; genus RPQS01. Next base: position 22,646 of record RPQS01000020.1, read on the forward strand.
CATACAGGAATCGTGTGGACGTGGCTGTCGGGTCCTGCCAAAGATGTATTGACGCGGCAGGGCAGAGCGGATTTGGCTTTGGAAATGGCGGAGTACGAAGCGCAGTTGATTTTAAAGCGTGGGTGCGCAGGCTCCTTGCCGGAGGTCACTGATGCCATGCCGCGCAAAGGAGTAAAAGAAGTTGCCCTGTCGGGAACCGTAACACAAGCGTGGAGTCTGGCCGAATTTCTGCGGACAACTTATCAGGATATATTAGGCATTCGTCCGGTATTTGTGGCCAATCGCATTGAACCGTTCTGGCTGTTGGATCCGCGTATTCCGGAAAATTGGGGGAAGGTGGAAGCGCGGATCACGCTGGAAAGCACGCCGCTGCAGATTGCTATGCAGAATTTCGGAGATTCCACGGTGGTAGTGATTCAGGCCGATACGATACCGCGTACCCCGCTCGGAATAAAAGTATTTAATGCGGATAACGGGATCACGGGTTTTATTCACGGTACGGAACCGGTTCGGCTCACTTATCGCAAGAGCGACAGTACGGCTTTGGCCGACGGCACACCGACGGCAAAAGTTACGATGCGCGGCTGGCCGTATGATGAAGGCCCGCGCGGTCTCACTCTCGCCCCGCCGATAAAAAGGCGTGACTTCGCATGTCTGCGTCCGCCGTCCTGGGATGTATTAAAGGCAAAAGACGTCGCATATCTGAATAAATGGGATGATGTGCTTTTCGTTGTGGCCGACTCAACGCAGAACGATAGAGGTGATGGGAATTACGTCTATCCGCTGAATGAACACTTCGAACCCGGCATTCTGGATATTCGGCGTTTTGATGTAACGGAGAGTAAAAATTCCTATAACTTTCGACTGTGGTTCAGGAATCTGGTGCAGCCGGGCTGGCATCCGGAATACGGATTTCAATTGACGTTTGCGGCGATTTGTCTGCACACACCGGGCGGCAAACGCACAGATGTTGGATCCAATTCCAACTACGTATTTCCCGACTCCGGCAAATTCTCACGGATTATCTATGTCGGCGGCGGTTTGCGGATCGAAGACGATCAGGGCAGAGTATTGGCGACATTCACTCCACGCGCTTCGGCTGAAGCCATCGGCGACACACACGTTTATATGGTTCGTTTTGAACTTCCGAAAAAGTATTTTCCCAAAGGAACAAGAGACGGCGGTTGGACGGTGCTCGTCGGAGCGCAGGACGATCACGGCGGGGCGGGAATCGGCGAATTTCGCACCGTGAAGCCAGTTGCCGAACAATGGGCGGGAGGCGGCAATCTGAACAATGGGCCAAACGTTTACGATATACTGCGTATTCCGGAGCGAGCCAAGCGGCCCCAAATCTATGGGAAAGTCATAGATTTCTGAACTCCTTAACACGGAAATGCGATGGCACAAATCGAACTTCATAACGTTCAGAAGAACTTCGGTACGAACGCCGTTATTCACGACATCACCTTCGCGGTGAAAAACGGTGAATTCGTGGTGCTGGTCGGACCTTCCGGCTGCGGGAAGTCCACGATTCTGCGTTTGATTGCCGGTCTGGAAACTCCCACGGCCGGCGAGATCAGCATTGGCGGCCGCGTCATGAACGATGTGCCGGCCCGCGACCGCGATATCGCAATGGTGTTCCAGAGCTATGCCCTTTATCCGCATATGACCGTGTTCGAGAATATGGCTTTTGCGCTGAAGATGCGAAAACTTTCAAAGCCGGAGATCGAACAGCGGGTTCGCGAAGCGGCGGATTTCCTGGGATTGGCTGATCTTCTTCAGCGCAAGCCGAAGCAGCTTTCGGGCGGTCAGCGGCAGCGCGTGGCTTTGGGCCGGGCGCTGGTTCGCAAACCACAGGTCTTCTTGTTTGATGAGCCGCTCTCGAATTTGGACGCGAAACTGCGGACGCATACGCGTACGGAGTTAGCCCGTTTGCACAAGCAGCTTGCGGCCACGATGGTGTATGTGACGCACGATCAGGTGGAAGCGATGACACTGGGACAGCGCATCGTCGTTTTGAAGGACGGAGCCATTCAACAGGTGGACACGCCGCTGAATGTCTACCGCCGTCCCGCCAACCGGTTTGTCGCGGGATTCATCGGATCTCCCGCCATGAATTTTGTGCGCGGGGAGAAGCGCGACCGCGAATACGTTTCAGCAGGAATTCGTTTTCCGCTTCCCGACTCCGTGCGAAACGTTTCGGGAAAAGAGATCGTATTGGGATTGCGACCCGAGCAGCTTCGCATCGGAAAAGCGGGCGACGGCTGCGTGAATTTCAACGTGTTCGTGGAAGTGGTCGAGCCGCTGGGAAACGAGCTTTTAATCTATGGCCGCGTGAACGACGAGCGGCTGGTAATTCGGGCCGAAGCCGGAGCTGAAATCGTTCCGGACGACCGGCCGTCCATTTGGTTTGATCCACAGCAGGTTCATTATTTCGATGGAGCGACCGATGTGTCTCTTCGCTAAAAGATTCATACTTTCCGCCATTGCGCTGCTCGCGTGTGTTTTTTACTTGCCGAATGCGCGTGCCGGGGATTTGTATTTAAATCTGATCTGGCATCAGCATCAACCGCTTTATCTCGATCCGCAGTCGGATCAGCTTCGCGGCCCGTGGGTGCGCACCCACGGCACGAAAGACTATTTCGATATGGCGGCGCTGCACCGCAATTTTCCCGAAATCCACGCGACGATTAATTTGACATCTTCTCTACTCATGCAACTGCAGACATACTATGTGGATCGCATCGGGCCGTATTTGTATTACAACACGGACGGCTATTGGGCGGTTCACGCGGATAGTTTTCTGGTCCGGTGGGCCGGAAAAACCGATCCGTGGATTGATTTGGCTTTGCGTCCGTCGGCTTCGTTCGATTCGGCGGATCGGGCTAAGCTCCTGACCGATCCGTGGAATGCCTTCGGAATTTCATCTGTGCAAATGGCTCGCTTCCCCGAATACGAAGCGCTGCGCGACAAAGCCCGGTCAGGGACGTTGAGCACGGATGAATTGACCGCCGTGAAAGCGTGGTTTTTCCTCGCGCATTTCGATCCGGACTTTTTACGGGGCACGGCTCAGCTTGACCCGAATTTAACCAAGCTAATCAAAAGGCAGCACTCTCAAAGCGGCACAACCGATCCGAATTTCCGACCTGATACCATGCGGATTGAAGTGAATCTTACGGATCTACTTGCGGAGCGCGACGGAAAGTTCTACCTTAGGCATTCACTGACGGAAAAGGACGCGAACCGTCTGGTCGCTGATGCGGTGCGCGTTATACGGCGGGTGATTCCCGAGCACCGCGCGCTAATGTACGATCCCGCCACGGGCAAAGGGCAGTTGGAAATCATTACGACGCCGTTTTACCATCCTATTCTGCCGCTGCTTATTGACAGCGACGCGGCGCGGACGTGCCAGCCGAAAGATTCTCTGCCGACGCGCTTCGCCTTTCCGCAGGACGCGCACGCGCAGGTCGTCAAGAGTGTACAGTACTATACAAAGACTTTCAGCCGCGCGCCGAACGGGATGTGGCCCGCGGAGGGTTCCATATCCGAAGCGGCGGCGGATGTTTTTTCCGGCGCAGGCATTAACTGGATCTGCGGCGACATGCAGGTGCTGCAGCGTTCGCTGCCGTCCGGTTTGCCGTTAGCCGCTTCGTATCGCGTGCGAACGGCGGCGGACAAGGATATTGCCGTTGTCTTTCGCGAGACACACCTTTCGGATCACATCGGATTTACCTATCAAAACATGAATCCCGATTCTGCGGCAGAGCATTTTCTGGCCGGAGTGCTGGCTTATCGCCCGGGTAAAGACGAGCCGGATCGTTTGCTGACCGTGATTCTGGACGGAGAAAATGCGTGGGAATGGTACACGCAGGATATGGACGGCAAGCGATTTCTGCGGAATCTGTATACGGAATTAGCGAAAGCGCGCGAACAAAAATTAGCGACATGTGTAACTCCTACGGAATATTTCAAGGGAAATTCTGCGCGCGGAGTGGCCGCTCATCCAATTGAGTCGCTCGCGGCGATTACAAAGCTCTGGCCCGGTTCGTGGATCAACGCGAATTATGATACGTGGATCGGCGAAAAGGAAGAAAATCGCGGCTGGGAATACTTGCTGAGAACACGGCAGGATTTGGAGAAGAGTGGACTGCCTGAGCCGGATCCGGCGGCGGATGCGCCGAAGAGCGGGAAGGACTTGGCGATTTGGCAAGCCTACGAATCCATGTATGCGGCGGAAGGTTCCGACTGGTTCTGGTGGTATGGTGCGGATCAAACGGCTCCGGGCGGGGATTTGCCGTTTGAAGACGCATTCTTCAGCCACATGCGCGCGGTTTATCAACGCATGGCGGAAGCCGGAGTGAACATTGCACCACCGCCATTCGAACCGATTCTGAGTGCGGCGAAAAAACAGCAGCAGGGCGGAGGTGTGATGGCGAAAGGAACCGGACTTGCCGCTAAGGTAAAATTCGTCTGCGACGCTTCCGCGCAAAACGTGACACGTGCCATATATATTGCCGGGAATCTGCCCGAACTTGGAGCGTGGCGGCCTAATACGATTCTCATGTACGATGACGGGACGCACGGAGACGAGACCGCGCGCGACGGACGCTGGACACTCGAAATCGAAATTCCCTTGGGCAGCGAGGTGCAATACAAGTATACGAATTCGGGCGAGCCCGGTGTGTGGGTGCCCTCCGAGGAGTTCGCTTTTAAAAACAGGTCTTTTTCGGTTGATTCTCCGAGTGATGAAGTGATCTTACGCAAAGACGTATTCGGTCAGGAGTGAGTGTGCGATTCGTAATGCGATTCCTGATACTATTGCTGATTCTCGCATTCACCGGTTGCCGCCGTGATGATGGAATCGTGCGGCTCCAGCTTTGGAATCAGATGCTGCCGGAGGATCGCGCACTGCTGGAATCACTGGTCAAATCCTACGAAGCGATTCATCAAAACGTACGCGTGGAAGTGATCTACAAGGAGACGGAGGACCTCCGTTCGTCCTTTCAAACCGCTTCGTTGGCCGGATTGGGGCCGGATTTGATCTTCGGACCGTCGGACCAAATCGGTCCGTTTGCCACCATGGGTTTTGTGCGTTCGCTCGAAGACCTGATTGACGCGAAAAGGATGAGCGAACTCGATTCGGTCGCCTTAGTGAGTTTTCGCGGCCATATCTACCAAATTGCCGACCGCGTGGGAAACCATCTCACTTTCGTGTGGAACACGAAGCTTTTATCTCATGCTCCCGAAAATACGGATGAGATGATTGAGATGGGACGCGAAGCGACCAAGGATCTCAACGGCGACGGCAAAGTGGATCAGTGGGGCATCGTCTGGAATTTCACGGAACCGTATTTTTTCATTCCGTGGCTGTCCGGCTTCGGAGGCTGGGTATTCGACGCGAACGGCAAACCGACGCTCAACACTCCGGCAGCGGCCAACGCTTTCAAATTCGTGAAATCGCTTCGCGACCAGTATAAAATCATTCCGCCGGACTGCGATTACAACATGGCCGACGTGCTATTCAAAGAGGGACGGGCGGCAATGCTGGTCAACGGGCCGTGGTCCTGGACAGGCTACGAACGGGGCGGTGTGCCGTTCGAACTGGCGCGCATTCCACGCATTTCCGCTACGGGTTTATGGCCCGCGCCGATGGTTTCGCCGATGGGATATTCGATCAGCGCGAACAGTAAAGGAAAGCGGCTGCCCGAAGCGGTGAGGCTTCTTGAATATCTGATTTCGGATTCCGTGCAAAAAAGATTCGTGAGTGAGATCGGCGTGATTCCGTCCAGCCGAGTTCTTCGCGCGGATACGGCATTGCTGTCTCGTCCGCACATGGCAAACAGTCTTGCTCAATTGGAAGTCGGAAAACCCATGCCCATCGAGCCGGAACTGCGCGCGGTTTGGGATGCCATGCGGCCGGCTTATCAATCCGTTTTAGGCGGGACAATGTCGCCCGAAAACGCTGCCGTGCGTATGCAGAAGGATGCCGAAAACAAGATCCGGGAGATGAATGAATAACGACAAACGCTTCGCGATGGCGTTAATCATTCCCGCGGCCATTATCATTGCGGCCGTGGTCGTATACCCGTTTGTGTACAATCTGGTGCTCTCGTTTTCCAATATGAGCCTGCTGCACATTCGGGATTGGCAGATCATCGGCCCGCGGCAATATGAGAAAGTGTTTACCGAACCGCGCTTCTACGGAATCCTCTGGAAAACGCTGCTATGGACGGTGGTCAACGTGACGTTTCACGTGACGATTGGTATGGCCTTAGCTTTAGTATTGTATGAAAAGGTGCCGGGAAAAAAGCTGTTCCGGACTCTGCTGATTCTGCCGTGGGCGATTCCGCCGGTCGTAACCGCGCTCACATGGCGCGGGATGTTCCACTATGAATACGGCGCGGTGAATCTGATCCTTGCCAAAGTGCTTCATCAGACGCCGATTCAGTGGCTGAACGATCCCGTCGGCACTTTTGCGGCTTGCATCATGACCAACGTCTGGTTGGGATTTCCATTCATGATGATTGTTGCCCTCGGTGGATTGCAAAGCATTCCGCACGATCTCTACGAGGCCGCTACAATGGACGGCGCAAACGCCTGGCAGCGGTTTAAGACGGTCACGCTGCCGATGCTGAAGCCTGTGATGACACCCGCCATCGTATTGGGTTTTGTCTGGACTTTCAATAAGGTGGATATTGTTTGGCTGGTGTCGAACGGCGGCGAACCCGCCGACAGCACGCATATTCTCGTGTCGTATGTCTACCGCGCCGCGTTTAATTTGTACCGCTACGGTTATGCCGCGGCGTTTTCAGTGATTATTTTTCTGATCCTCATGGCATTTTCTTTGGTTTTCATGCGCATGCAGCGCGAGAAAGCCACACCCGCGTAAACCAACGCGAGATCGTTTCTATGTTGAAGAAGCTGATTCTGTTTATTGTTCTGCTGGCCGTGACGGTCGGGACGATTTATCCCGTGCTGACGGTGATCACCGTTTCGCTGCGTCCCGGCGACCGGCTGCTCTCTACATCGCTGGCGATCATTCCGGACGGCGCGACCTTTGAAAATTATATTGCACTTTTTCGCGATAAGCCGTTTGCGCGCTGGATGTTCAACAGCACGCTGGTCGCTCTGGCGGTGACGATTTTCGCCACGGCACTGGCTTCCACGGCGGGCTACGCGTTTTCCCGCTTCCGATTTCCCGGACATCGCGCAGGAATGACTTTGCTGCTCGTTACGCAGATGTTCCCTGCCACCATGCTGCTGCTGCCGCTATTTCTCATGTTGGCCAAACTGCAATTGATTAATTCCTATCTTGGTTTGATTGCGGTCTATTCGGCTACGGCGCTGCCGTTTACGATCTGGCAAATGAAGGGCTATTACGATACGATTCCGCGCGAATTGGAAGAGGCAGCCTTGATGGACGGCGCGGGTTATTGGCGCGTGTTCTATTCCATTATTCTGCCGCTGGCAGCTCCGGCTTTGGTCATTACCGCGCTGTTTTCTTTTCTAACGGCTTGGAGCGAGTACATTGTGGCGGCGCAGGTGCTGCTGACCGAGAATTTGTTCACACTTCCACTGGGACTTAAGCAATTCCAGTCGAGTATGACCACGGAGTGGGGACTTTATTCGGCGGGTTCGATTATTGTCAGCATTCCGGTGATCGCTCTTTTCCTCTACCTTTCCAAATGGCTGGTATCCGGACTCACACTGGGCAGCGTGAAGGGCTGATTTCTATCCGATAAATATTACTGACCCCTTGGCCGCTTGCATTCAGTCCAATCCCGATGTAAATTAAATTCTCCGGCTCAAGCACGTACTGCAGTGATGATCAGGAAACGAATAATGCCTTGAGGTGATGTGCGATGAAGAAATGGATAATGATTTTGACCCTTGCGTTCACCGCGCTGGCAGTTTTGGCGGAACCGGCCAGTCCGTGGAAACTCGACCAGTGGGTCATTAAGGATGAAGTCAACGAAATCGCGGATGGCTCCGTAGATTTGTGCAACGTGTTTTGCCGCGAAGAATCCGGAGTCATTTTTCTGAAAGTTACGACACGCTCGCCCTTAACGGAACAATCGGAAGTCCGGATCGCGATGAGCGATGCGAAGGGCAATAATCTTGATTTGATCAGCGGACCGAAATCCGGTTCGGAAGGGATTACCCGCTATCGCGGCGTGTGCGAATTTTCCGTTCGCGTTCCGGCGGAATGGAGCGGCCTGCAACGGCTTTCAGTGAAAATGATTGATGCGGCTAAGGGTAGCGTAGCCGACGAGAATTCCGTAGATATACGCAACCGCCGTTCGCTCGACGCGGAAACCGGCAATTGCGCTTTTGTCAATCACGGCAATCAAGGTTTGACCTATACGGATGTGTTTCGCGGGACGGGCGGCGCTATAGACAAGGGCTTCGACGAAGTTCTCGAAATTCACGATCTGCGCAATGTCCCCGGCAACTTCCACATGTCCGGCACGCTGATTACCGCGGCGGAGTGGTACGATCCGACGTTCAATCAATGGCTGCGCGACGGGATCACGGAAGGCTGGGTTTGCATGCTGACGTCGGCGTATGCTCAGCACATCATGCCCTTCGTTCAGGATAACATGAACAACTGGGCCGTGAACGTCGAATATGACATGGTCAACACCCAGTACGGCTATGCTCCGCAGGTGGCTTGGGTGCCGGAGCGTGTCTGGCTGGCCAACGGTCATGAACCGGATGACGGCATTGTGGATTTATGGCTCGGCGACAATTGGGTGCAGCATGGTGTGAATGCGGTGATCTTGGACGACAATCCGCATTGCGGCGATGACAACTACTGGTGGGATCGCAAGATTCACACCATGAGTAACGGCGTGGGCATCACTCTGCGCGTGATTCCCATTGACGGTTCCTTTACGGGAAACGTGCACTACGATCCGGGCGCTGCCGAAGCGCAGATTTCCTCCACTACGCGCTACGGTTTGATTGTATATGGTACGGATTGGGAAGCCGCCGCGGAAATGGCCGATTTCTCTCCAAGCTGCCCGAACTGTCTGGAGAACTATACGGCGGTGATTAATTGGGTGGGAGACAACTATCCGGCAGTGGGAGCCTGGAAGCTGGATGAAGCGCTGGGCAATCCGGATTTCAACGGCGGATCACTGGATATTACTTGCGGCACGTATCCGCTTTTAGGCGGAACGGGCGGCTATGGCGGCAGCAACAACAGTTGGTACAACAATTTCGCAGTGACTCTTTCGCATTCCGACCAGCACAATCCGCAGTGGAACTACGGCAATACGTGGTGGCAGACTTATCTTAAAGTCAATAGCGCGCCCGTCAATAATCTTTCCGAGAGCGGCTGGTATGTGATGATGACCAATCTTCATGAGACCGGCTGGCATACAGACGGTCAGGTATCCGATTGGATTCATCGCTATTCAAGTCACATCAAGAACGCGGCGGTTTATGCGGAGGCCGCCCGCTGGGCTGCGGGATTGTATGAAATTCCGGTCAACGCATATTTCTCTGACATTGACATTGACGGCATTGACGAAATCATCATCCATAACGATCGGGTCTTCGCCGCATTTGAATCCATCGGCGGCCGCGCGCAATGGGTTTTTGCCAAGGGACCTTCCGGCTATAATTATTCGGTAGTCGGAAGCTGCAACTCGTATTGGGCGGAAACCGACGGAGATTACGACGAATCCAATTCCAAGAACCATCAGGCCGTTTTAGCGGAAGTCAGTCCGCATTACCGGAATGATCTCTATGCGCTGTCTATTGACGGCGTGACCGATACTACCGCTCAAATTCGATTGTCTTACGGTGGCGTCGTGAAAACCGTGGCCGTGGGCAGCGGACAGCCATATCTTGACGTTCGCTATGACGCGGCCTATCGCGATTGCTATATACAGAACGGTTTCTCACCCGATTTAGTGGATCTCATTTGGAACGCGGATATGGCTCGCGTTTGGGCTCCCGATGTTTCCTACGCGGGCTATCGAAATCCCAACACGGGCGCAACCGGCGTCTGCATCATGGGCAACGGCGGAGCGAGCCATTCACGCGAAGACGGCGGAACGCTGGTGCGCATCGAGGAAATCCGCGGTTATGATCGTTTTGGCTGGCTGCTGTTTGCCGGCGAGACGTCCGCTCCCGATACTCAAGGACGGATTGCCGAATTGGAAGCCTTGAAGACGATGAATTTCGACCATTTCGGGCCGCGCCTCGATACGCTGGCGGTTTATATCAACGCCACGATCGTTGAAGTCTCGTTTACGGAAGCGGTGGAACAGACTTCCGCTCAGAACATCGCGCACTGGACGATGCAGGGATTTAGCGGAAGTTATTCCGTGGTTTCCGCGGTCCGGCAAAGCGATTGGCGGCGCGTGCGGCTGGTTATTAATCCCGGTCTTGCCACGGGTGACAACGGCAACATTGTTGCGGACGACGTAACCGATCTTAACGGTAATGAAGTGTTGGCTGCCAATCGAACGGCGGCGCTGCACGTGCCTACCGGTGTAACCCCTCATACCATCGTGATTGATGGAGTCAAGGATTTCGACCGTCCGAACGAGACGCTATTTGCCGGGACGGACACCCTGTGGCTGACGTGGGATTCACTGGCCTTGTACGTGGGTTATTGTCCGAAGGATTTAGCCACGGGCGATTTCTTTATCAACATAGATACGAATCAAATCTCCGGCAACGGCGCAGCCCGCGATAGTTGGGATCGCGTCGGATTTGCCAATCCGTTCCGACCCGAATATCAGGTCGCGATTGAAGGCGGTATGGATCAGATTCAGCTCAATCGCTGGAACGGAACGCAGTGGCTGTATCCGGGGCCGGGCACTCCGCCTGTAACGAGTTATAACGGATGGTCGGGTAATTTGTTCACGGAAGTTCGTATTCCGTGGGCGGCCATCGGCAACCCGCGCGGGATCGCTTTCAACATCCACTTGACACAGGAAGATTCGCGAATCACAACTCGCGCGTTTCCAACCGATAATCCGACCGGCAACAACATTACGCTCACGTCGGTTTATCGGTTGTATCAACCCTATATTTCCGGGCCGATGCCGCTCATGGGAGTACGGCCTAAGTATATTCTGACGGGAGATCTGGCTGTTCCGCTGCAGCTTGTTATTCAAGAACTGAGCGGAGTTCGCCGCTTAACATGGCAGCCCGTTACGAATGCGGTGTCCTATGTTATCTATCGAGCGGATTCTCTGCTCGGAACGTACGCGCAAGTGGACGAAACCACAGCCACGCAATACGACGACGATGATATTCTTCCGGGCACGCGCTATTTTTACGAGGTTCGCGCCAAATCCGGCATTTGATATTCCTTTCGGCAGCCGGGGGCACATGCCCCCGGCTGTAATTTTTACCACACATTTCCAACCATCTTTCCATTTCCCAACATTCAGGATTAGCCTATGACCCGCAAAGCCCTTGCAACAGCGTTGGCTCTTTTTCTCCTGGCGTCAACCGCCATGGCTACTAATGGAGTAAGGTTGATTGGTTTCGGTACGAAAATGAACGGTCGCGGCGGTACCGGCATCGGTGTCTTTGACAGCCCGTCCTTAATGATGACCAATCCGGGCGGTCTCGCGTTCGATGACGGAACATCATTCGGAGTCAATTTTGCCGTTCTTGCTCCGGTCACACATTTTAAAAACACTTTAAATGACGAAGACGGCGATCGCAATTACTTTCCGCTGGGCGGCCTCGGCTACGTGCGGCATTCATCCAAATGCCCCAAGTTTACGTGGGGATTCGGAGTCTATACACAAGGGGGGATGGGCGCCGACTACGAATTGAATCACGCGCTCTTCCGCAACACGGACGGCAGCTATGATAAGCAGACTTATCACTCGATGTTTTCCATTCTGCAGGCAGGTCCCAGTTTCGCCTACAACATCACGCCGAAATTCTCCGTGGGCACGTCCCTTCATATAATGTATGCGATGATGGAGCTGGAGATGCCCTACTCGCTGCCGCCATCCATTATGAAAGGCGTAACGAATAATCCCGTTCCGGGCGCCACGTTCGGCGACATGTTTGCGAACGCGCCTTTGAACTATGACGAAGTCACATCCGCGGCGGCCATGTCGGATTTAGGCGCGTTGGGATTTACCGGCAAGCTCGGATTTGCGTGGAAAGTGAATGAGCGGCTCAGCCTTGGCCTGAATTACACATCGCCCACGCCGATGACGTTCAAGAACGGAACCGCCGATCTCGATATGACCGCTCAATTTCACGACGCCTACACCAAGCAGGTTGTCGCCTATATGCAGGGGCACAGCGTATCAGCCGATTCCGCGCAGCGTGCGGTAGGTGCGCAATTCGCGGCTCTCGGAATTGACGCGAGTCAAGGGATGATAGCGCAGTATGATCTCGAAGCCGAACTGACCAATCCGCAATCTTTGGGTATCGGCGTGGGTTGGAAGGCATCGGATAAAGTCAATCTCGCCGCAGACGTCGAATGGATCAACTGGAAAAACGCTTTCGACAAGATGAAGCTTTCATTGAAGGGCGGAGAAAATCCGAACATCAACCGCTTGCTGGGCAACACAGGCGATTTTGAAGTGGATTTCCCGCTGGAATGGACGGATGCGGTCATGGTACGCTTGGGCGGGGAATATTTGTTGAATCCTAAAACCACACTGCGGTTGGGGTATGCCTACGGAACCAATCCCGTGCCGACATCCACGCTCTTTTCGGTTTTTCCGGCAATCATCGAACATCACGTCACGATCGGGGCGAGCTACGATTTCACGGCGCGCTTCTCCGCGCATTTCGCGTATGAAATGGCGCTCACGAAGACGTTAACGGCGGACAATCCCAGTTTGATCGCGAATGAGTACAACGACAGTGAAGATCAACTGAGCGGTATGTTTCTCAATCTCGGTTTTGCCTGGAAACTATAGCGGTTTTACGCGATGTTTTCGGCGAATTTCCTTAAAACGCCGATCCGCTTCAACGGATCGGCGTTTTTCTTCACGGAGAGCAATAGGCGTTGTTGAAGTGGGGCACTTGTGTTGAGCTAAAGCTATTTTCACTATTTATAGGAACATACAAATAATGGATCTTCAGGAAAACTTTAAATTTTATTCGTGAGAGTCTTTTCAAAAGGGAGTTTTTGCGTATATTATAACGATGCCACACACGTCTCGTGTCAGATTAAAATCGCGTAATCGTTCACGAGCCCAAGATGACAAAAACCGCGTTTCCGAAGGAGTAACCATGAGAAGATTTGTTCTCGCATGTATGACGTTGATGCTCTGCGCGGGTTACCTGTTGGCAGTTCCGACTTTCACACCGACGATTGATGGTGTTAAGGACGCCGGCTGGGGTACCACGCCTGACCACAACACTCAGACATTACAAGAACCTATCACTTTCAATCTCGACAGTGGTATGTATGTCACGGATGACGGTCAGTACATTTATTTCGGTTTTGATGCCGACAACGATCCATGGGGTGACGGCGCGAGCATTCATGCCCATGTATTGTTCGACGTCGGCAACACAGCCGCGGGCGGCACGACCGATCCGTGGGGTGCAGCCGGCGTTACGTATGGCATGCCTTACTTGCCCGATTATGACATTGTCGCTCAGTGGAACACCGACAACCAGAACATCGGCTGGACGGGATTGAATACGTGGACCGGTACGGGCTGGTCGCAAACTCAATTGGCCGACTCCAATCGCGCCGGCGGCGGCGGCCAATTCACGGAAATGCGGATACGGCGGTCCTACATTGGATTGCCGGAACAGGGAACCGTACTGAATATATCCATGTGGCTCCGTCCGGAATGGGGAAAATACGGTTCAAACTGCTGTCTGCCTGCGGATGAAGATTTCCCAAGTGCTTGGGCAAACGGCGCAGGGACATTCAACACGCAATTCGCCTATACGATTCAAACGCTCAATGCCGACACCGATCCTCCCGGCATTGACCATGTGAAACAGATAGACCGTACCGGAATCGAAATCGTGTTTGATGAACCGATGAATATCAGCACACTCAATCTGGGTGCGAATTATACGTTCTCCGGCTGGACGTTCATCGGATTCCGGTATGCGACGTCAACCACAGTAGGATTTTCAGCGGCACCTCCGGGGTTCGGAACAACCGCTACATATTCTGCAGTTCTTCTGCCGGGTATTCAGGATCTGGCCGGGAACAGCATTGATCCGGATGATGATTCGATCAGTTGGTCAGGCGTTGGTTATTCGGACGTGTTGTTTACCGTAACGGATCCATCCGCATGGTATACCGGGCTTCTTTTCAAAGGTTCTTTCAGCTTCTATCATGAGTATGACGACGGGTGGTCGGGTGGAAGCCATCAGCTCTATGATGATGGTACGCATGGAGACGTCACCGCCGGGGATCACGTTTTCTCGCGTCTTTGGGAACTGGTTCCGAACGGCGGCGATCCGCAATATCAATGGGGTGTCACGGACATGAGCGGCAATTGGCTGCTGCCCCCGGGCGGAAACGTCTTTTTCTCGCTGCCCGACACGACGGATATTACCACGAGTTGTACGCTGCCCGACGTAACGGGTGTGCCAATGGACGTGATTTTCCATTGCGATATGCAGTTCATCAACGATCCAATCACTGGTGTTAAACTTGCCGGCAGCTTCACCAATTGGGGCGCAGGCGCGCTTAATATGACGGATGCCGGCGACGGTACGTGGATAGACACCGTGCATTTCGATACAGGATCGCCCCGCACGAACTATTTCAAGTTCATTCGCATGGACGGTACGAACCAGAATTGGGAGTCCGTTTCCGACCGCAGCTTCACCATCGGCACAACATCGCCGCAGGATCTGGGCTATATTCTGTTCAATGATTATCTGGTCGGACCGGACAGCCTGACGGTGGTGCCGGTTACCTACGGAGTGCAGTTGTACTGGACGGGCGGAGTGCGCATGTCCTTTGACGTTTTCTCCCATACGCTGCCTGACAGCATTATGGAACTTGGCACTTACCTCGGATCCACGACAACTCATTCGTACTTCGATTCCACCAATGCCGCGAAGAAATTCTATGCGGTGCGGGCCGTGCATCCGTAAACGAATTTTCCGGGAAATAAACACAAGCGGGCCGCTCAAAAAGAGCGGCCCGCTTATGTTAGAATGGAACTCTTGCGGCTATTTCAGAAGCAGCATCTTTCGCGCGGCGGATTCGCCTTCGGTTTTCATCCGACAAAAGTAAACTCCGGATGTTTCCGCGGCGGCATTGAAGAGGATTTGATGAATTCCCGCGGTCATTGGGCTGTCTATCAGCGAAGTGACCAAGCGCCCCTCAATATTGTACACATTCAGACTCACATGCTGAGGAATTGCCAGAGAAAATACGATCGTCGTACTCGAATTGAAAGGATTGGGGTAGTTCCACAGCAGCGAGTAGGTCTGCGGAACACCCGCTTCAGAAACATGCTCCGCGGAATCGCCGGGGAAAAACATTTCGAGCGCGTTGTCAATGTGCGCGCGCCAATTTCCCCAACTGTGACCTTCATGGAATTCGAAATAGCGGTACTCGTAACCATGCGTTTCGAGAATCTGCTCCAGATTTCTCACCATCGGAATCAGGGCCGGAATGTCATAGGTTCCGATATCCAGATAGAAACGCAGGGTTAAAGGTGGGTCCGATTGCAAACGGTTGGAAATTGAAGTCTGCACGTTGCTGGATTGGGCGGCGATATTGCCAAAGACTTCCGGGTGAGTAATCCCCAGCCATAGCGCGATGTTTCCGCCGTTTGACGCGCCGAGCGTTGCGCGACTTTCCGCATCAGTCAACGTGCGAAACCGGCTGTCCATCCACGGCAATACGTCATTGACGACAAACGCAGTGAACTGATTCATCCGGTTGCCTGCGTATTCTTCTGTGCGGTTCACCGGCGGAACAAATACAGCAATGACGGGCCGGATGCGGCGATGGGCGATGAGATAATCCAGCACATCATCCGTGTTGGCAAGGGTAATGTATTCCAGTCCATCGTGAAACAGAATGATCGGATACCGGTCGCTGGATTGATCGTAGCCGGGCGGAAGATAAACGCGAATCGTGCGCGAATTATTGAGGTCGCTGCTGAACAGCACAGTATCCCGCAGTGTGCCGTGGGGAATTTCCGGATAGGTGCGGATCTCCGGCGGGGATACCCAATCCGGCATGCGCAGTTCCGAATTCGGGCCATAGCCGCCCGAACAGGTGTACGGATTGCGCGGATCAAGAATCCAATTCGTGCCGTTTGTTACGAATTTGTAATCCAGTCGCGCATCCGATTCGAAGTTGCGGGTATAGTACCAGAAATCCGTTCCGGTAATCCGCGTCATCGGGAATGAAGCAGGATCCCAGTTGTTGGCATCGCCGGGAACAGTGACGGAGTTCGCCGCACCGCGATAGACGTAGTGAACGGTTGTGTCGAATTCGATGCAGGGAAAGATTCCGACAGCGGTGATAAAACTGTCCACAATAGCGCCGCGTTCGCCTTCGGGTACGGCATTTACGCGGCTAAGAAAGTCCTGAAAGGTTTGCGCCGATGCTAAGGATATCCAGCAGAAAACGGCGGCAAACAGGATTCGGAGCTTCATGGCGGTTTCTCCGTTTATCAGGATAAAGAGTAAGTTGCCGCATTCTTGCGGTTACTCTATGGTAATACATCTGAAGAAGTAAGTCAAGTTCGCAGAAGCCTCGCCGAGATTCATTGGTTGGCAACTGCACATTTGTGCACCAGCTACAGATTTGATTCGCCTTGATTTCATATTTTCACGGTCGTATATTCTTACCGGATTGATCTGAGTTCATTGGTATTTCAGATATCGGGACGACCATGTTTAATGATCCGGAAAAACGCATACGTCTGTTGCGCGAACGGTTGCCTAAGCTGTACGATCTTCTCGATCCGTGCACGCTTTGTCCGCGGCAGTGCATGGTTGCGCGGCGCGAAGGCGAAGCCGGAGAGTGCGGAATAGCCGACAAGCTGATCGTTTCCACGATCGGCCTGCATCACGGAAATGAGTATCCGATTTCGGGCACGCGTGGTTCAGGCAATATTTTTGCGTCCGGCTGCAATCTGCATTGCGTTTATTGCCAGAACTGGGGAATCAGTCAGGGTCGCGAAGGGCGGACGATGTCCGCAAATGATTTGGCAACGGCTATGCTGCAACTCAGTGACATGGGAGCCCACAACATCAATTGCGTTTCTCCTTCGCATGTCGTTCCTCTGCTCATGGACGCTTACCTGAAGGCGATTGAACAAGGGCTGCGTTTGCCGTTTGTGTACAACACGGGCGGCTACGATTCTTTAGAAACGCTGCAATTACTGGACGGCATCGTGGACATTTATCTGCCCGATATGAAGTACGCCGATGCGGACATCGGCCAAAAATATTCGGATGTCGTGGACTATCCGCGATACAATCAGGCGGCGGTAAAGGAAATGCACCGGCAGGTCGGGCCGCTGGTTCGTGATGAGCAGGGTGTGGCTATCAGCGGCGTGCTGGTTCGACATCTTGTGCTGCCCGAAGACACCGGCCAATGCGGCAAGATATTCGATTTTCTCGAATCCGAAATTCCCGGTCCGGTCTATGTCAACATCATGGCGCAGTATCGCCCGTGTTACAAAGCGGCGAGTGTCAAATCGCTCAGTCGACCCCTGCAATCCGAAGAATATCTGGCGGCGCGGGCGGAAGCCTTACAGAGGAAATCTCTCAAATTGATCGAGTAAAACCATCGGAGCAGGTATACCATGAAAGTAATTCGAGTAAACGAAGGCGAGACCTATCAACCGGAACCGGGATGGAAGCGCGTCAGCCTTGCGGGCAGTCCGAAAATTTCGGCGGAGTATTTCGAAAAACCTGTCGGACACACGTCGCCTCTTCACACGCATCCGAATGAACAAGTCTCGATCATTCTGAAAGGTCAGATGAAAGTCGTAAACGGCGCGGGTGAGGAGGCCGTCTTAGGTCCCGGTGACTCAGCATGGTTTGCCGCTAATGAACCACACCGCATCGAAAATCCCGGAACCGAATTAGCCGTCGGTGTGGATCTGTTCGTACCGGCGCGCTCTTTCGATTTCTGGAAGCAGCGCTGAAATTCTCATGAACGACGAACCCGACCCTGTTGAGATTCCGATTGACGGCACGCTGGATCTGCACACATTTCATCCGCGAGATGTGAAGGATCTGGTGCCGGACTATTTAAACGCGTGCCGCGCGAAAGGAATTTATTCCGTGCGGATTATTCACGGCAAAGGCACGGGCGCGCTGCGCGAGACCGTACATGCGATTCTGAAGCGGCTGCCGGATGTGATTTCGTTTTCGCTGGCCGGAGACGCTTCCGGTTGGGGTGCAACTGTGGTCGAGTTGCGGCCTGAAGAATCGTTATGACTGACCTTTTGCAGTCCTCATACGATTTGATGGATCCCTGCCACGAGGCAGACAGGTTTCCTCCCCTTAATCGCAGCCTGACCGCTTCCGAATTTACGGAGGCATTGACCTTAGCGCGCAATCGGAAGTCGCTCCGGATTGTGGAATGAATTCGCATTGTTTAACGAATAGAGCCATTGTCCGCCTTTGGCGAGATCTCGCTTTGCGGACCGGTAAAAAAACCGACAACAGCGAGCAATTTGAGAATCACGATGCACATCTCTAAGAGAATATTCATTACTCTGCTTCTGCTATTTATAGTGTTCAACTTCCCTGTTTACTCCGATTGGAGTCCGGAAATTCTTATCTGGCAAAACGCTCCCGGTATTAGCGGAGGTTCGGCAGAAGTGGCTGTTGCAGCGGATTCATCAGAGACACTGCATCTCGTTTATCAGTCCACGTTTCTACATTCTGGATCGGGGTTTACCAGGCAGGGTTTGAACTATGTTCAATTTGATGATCATGGTCATCAGATTACAGACGCAGTTATGCTGAACGACAGCAGCGATGTAAGTGCAAGGCGTCCACAACTCATTCTTTATGGAACAGATTCTCTCATGGCAATGTGGCAATGGGAGGAACTTGATTCGGGTTATGCGTACGGCTTTCGGTCGCGAGTTATCATCAACGGCAGTGTGCTTGGCTCGTTACGTTACTGGGGAACCCTTGGGACTTTCTCCGATTTAGGTTATCTGCTGGATATTACAAACACGCGAAGCATCGTTTTTGTCTACCCGGATCCGGATAATTGGGGGCAGATTCGAGCTATAGTGGAGAATGCCGGAGGATACCGGCTCATGGATGGTTCGATTATCTGGCGCCGTGAAAACGATATATCTGATGAAATCTCCGGTTTTGTCGGTTATAGTGATTCGCTTCAACTTGTGTGGCGTCAACGTTCGAGTGGAGATCCAATCTACACCAAACGAATAAGCGTTTCTACCCCGATAGACAGTCAAAGCGTGGGTGATTACCACAGTCTTACTCCCGAGAATCCCGGGGAATACTATGCAGTGCCGAAAATCATGCCTGCCGGTGATTCCCTGCTCGTTTTTCTTGCTACGTATCCCGAAAACATGTGTACGGATCATTTGCATGTGATCCACAGATATTCGTATCAACGGATAGCGGAACTCAGTTTAGGGAGCTGCGGCTCGTTTGCGGCCGTCGAGGGTGACTCGATTGTCAGCGTCGTCTGTTCGGTGCGGAATACATGGGCACTGCATTTTCGGAAGTATCGCTTGCCGTCACTTCAGCTGATTACTGATACGGTTTTAGTCAGAAGAACCGAGAGAAATCTTCTTGCCTTGGGGTATACGGTTTCTCCTGCCGGCGTTAGGCATCTTTTCTACTATGTAGGAATCGGCAGTTCAGACGTGCATCTCATCTATCGTTATTGGCGTGAAGATTTATCTGCGGGAGTTGAAGCATCGGTACCCAGAAATATTTGTTTATTGACCGCGTATCCGAATCCTTTCAACGGCACGACGCAAATTGAGTTCACGTTACCCGTGACACAGCGTGTGTCGCTTCGTCTCTACGATGTCTTAGGCCGCGAGGCGGCTGTACTATTGGATGAGATGCGCACGGCGGGAGAACATCGCGTCAGTTTCGACGGCAGCGCGTTGGCGTCCGGAGTCTATTTCTGCCGTATGGAAGCCGGAAAGGAAACGCGGACGCAGAAGATTGTGCTGATGAAGTGACCCCCCTTTCATCCCCCCGTCTGCAGAGCGAGATCTCGCCTACGGCGGACATGCGGGGGGAAATAATGCTTGGTTGGGGCGGCTTTCTATGGCCGCCCTCGATAATCCGATATCCGCCGAGGCGGGCGCCTCACCCGCCCGAAAGACGAGACATTAGAAGTGATCCACATTCGTTAGGCTGTTTGCATTCCGGCCGCACGAGGCGTGCGACTCAGCGGAATATGGGTATACGCAGATATGTCCCGCCGCGCAAAAGACTTTAAGTGATTCTTCAGGCCGAATCGGCTTTCGTGATGACAGATTATACCGTGAAAGATAACGAGTTGACTATGTCAACTCACTGTTATTTTAGAACTAATATTTTCCATTTTTCTGGCTTCCCAAGAAAGAATCAAACCTGTTCATGCGGTCTTGCTTTCTGTCGAAGGCTGTAGTAAATTGCTGATGGTGCAAAATGCCCCACTTGGGTAGGACTGCATCTCCTCTGTTCCCAGTCGGCGCACGAAGAGAGGGCTCTGCATGCACGGCGGCTTCGACAGCTCGGCCTGGGAAGCACTGCCGATTCCGGAACCGGAACGGGCAGCCAGCTTCCTCCAACTGACCCGCAGCATCTTAGGCTGTGCGGGCCGGGGTGTGCCGCGCGCGGCCTTTTTGCGCGAAGTCTCCGCCATGCTGCTGGACTTCTCCGGCTGCGACTATCTGGATATCCGCCACCGCGACGGTGACACCATCTACCGTTGGTCCGCCTCCCGCCGTTCTTATATCCTGCCGCGTTTCGAGTTGTTTTCCCCTTCCGAAGACATTGTTACCACACTCGGTTTGCCGCATGGTACCGCGCTCGGCAACGTCGCGCGCATGGTGCTGACGCGTACGTATCCGGGCGGTTTGGATTGCTTCACATCCGGCGGCAGCTTCTGGCTGAACGATACGTCAGAGACGCCGCAGTTTCTCGGCCTGCATCCCGGTCTTACTCAGTGCATTGATTTGGAAGGTGCGGAGCCTTGCCGTTCGCTGCTGTTGATTCCGTTTGCGATCAGCGGCGGGAACGCCGGATTCGTTTTATTGGCCAGCGAGCGAACCGAGCATTTTGATGCCGCCGATATTCTGCTTTTTGAGACCATCGCGCAGACATTCGGATTCGCAGCCGCGGATCGTCGCGCGCAGGAGGCCTTGCGCGAACGAGTGAAAGAGCTGACATGCCTGTATGGAATGATGCAGATCGCGGATTCAGCGGAATGGACGCGCGAGGAAAAACTGGAGCGCATCGTTCATCTGCTCCCCTTGGCCTGGCAGCATCCGGAGATCGCCGCGGCGAAAATCGAACTCGACGGGACGGCGTTTCAAACTCCGAACTGGCGGGAAGAGGGCAAATCGCAGAGAGCGGACGTCATGGTGGACGGCCGAAAACGAGGATGTGTCGAAGTGGTTTATATTACGGGTGAACTCGAATTCGCGGGGAATCCATTTCTGGACGAGGAAGCCTGCCTGATTGTCGAAGTGGCACGGCAAATTGCCGGAATTATTGAGCGCGAAGAAACGGAAGCCCTTCGCCGGCGAGAACAGCTCTGGCATGCCGACCGTTTAGCGACCATCGGCAAACTGTCTTCGAGCATTGCGCATGAGCTTAATGAGCCGCTGAGCAGCATTCTGGGATTTGCTCAATTGGCGAAAAAGAGCGTTTTGGATCCCGCTCGTGTAACAAGCGACCTCGATAAAATCGTGAGTATCTCTCTCCACGCGCGCGAAATCGTTCGGAAACTACTTATCTTCGCCCGGCAAATGCCCGCGAAGAAAAGCCTCGTGCAAATTAATCACGTCGTGCAGGATGCTTTAAGTCTGGTAGAAACGCGTTGCGGCAACGAAGGAATAGAATTAGCGCTGCAACTAAAGCCGGACTTGCCGGAAATCGAAGCGGATCCTTCCCAGCTCAATCAGGTGATTGTCAACTTGGTGGTAAATGCCATGCAAGCCATGCCGCGCGGCGGGCAATTGACTATCCAAACTGCGCGCGAAACGGACGCACTGCTGCTGATCGTGGAGGATACCGGCATTGGCATGGATCCGGACGTAAGCCGCCAGATTTTTCATCCGTTTTTCACGACGAAAGATGTTTTGCAGGGAACGGGACTGGGACTCTCGGTTGTGCATGGCATTGTCACGTCGCACGGCGGCACAATTCAGGTCCAGAGCAGTCCCGGGGCGGGATCGCGTTTTGAAGTGCGACTTCCTTTATCCGGCGGGAATAGTGAGAAGAAGGGATAGATTATGGCCATCGTTGTCCGTGAAACGATCTTGGTAGTGGATGACACTCCGGACACTCTGGAAGTACTGGAACGCAATCTGAGCGGGCAGGGATACCGTGTTTACACGGCATCGAGCGCAAACGAAGCTCTGCGCACTCTGGACGCCGCCCCGGTGGATCTGGTGATTACCGACTATAAGATGCCGGGAGTGAGCGGATTGGATCTCATCCGTCATGTGCGCGAAAACTTCCGCGACACGGAAGTGGTCATGATTACCGGCTTTGCCTCCATTGAAGGAGCGGTGGAAGCGATCAAGGGCGGAGCTGAAGAATATTTGTCCAAACCGTTCACCGATGATGAATTGGCCGGGGCGGTGCAGCGCGCATTGAGCAAATTGAATCAACGGCGGGCCGGGCAGCAAGCCGCCGAGGCGGCCGAAACGCCGTACGGTCTGATGGGAGCATCCGAATCCATGCGCAAGGTGGCGGTGACACTGATGAAAGCCGCTGCAACGAAGAGCACGGTGTTGATCACGGGGGAGAGCGGCACGGGGAAAGAATTAGTGGCACGTGCTATTCATTATTACAGTCCGCGCGCTTCCGGGCCGTTCATACCGATCAATTGCGGCGGGATTCCCGAGGGACTCTTGGAGAGCGAACTGTTCGGGCATGTCAAGGGAGCCTTTACAGGCGCAACCGAGTCGCGCGCTGGGTTTTTTCAAACGGCGGAAGGCGGCACGATTTTTCTCGACGAGATCAGTGAGCTCAGCCTGCCTTTGCAGGTGAAGCTGCTGCGCGTGCTGCAGGATAAGGAAGTTTGTATGGTGGGCGCGACCCGACCGAATAAAGTGGACGTGAAAATTATTGCCGCAACCAATAAAGATCTTCAGGGAATGGTGAAGAGCGGCGGTTTCCGCGAAGACCTGTTTTTCCGTCTCAACATTATTACGATTTCGCTGCCGCCGCTGCGCGAACGCGGCGATGACATTCTGCTGCTCACACATCACTTTGCGGCGAAGCTTGCGCAAGAATTCGGCAAGCCTGTGCCGCAGTTTTCGGAGCGCGCTTTACAGGCTTTGCAAAACTATGACTGGCCGGGTAACGTCAGGGAACTCGAAAATATTATTCATCGCATTGTCGTAATGACGGATGCGCCGCTCATAGACATCACCGATCTGCCTTCACTGATGCGTTATTCGGCAACACGCGAGTACGGATTAGACCGCACGCTGGCCGACGTGGAAGCTGATCACATTCAACGGGTACTGGCCAGCGTCAGCGGCAATAAAACCACAGCCGCGCGTGTACTGGGAATTGACCGGAAAACCCTACGGGAAAAGTTAAAGCACTACCGGATCAACAACTGAGGAATTTCTCCTCAGCACATGCCGCCAACTGCAAATCGGTGGGGCGTCTTGCCCCGCCGATTCTTTTTTCCCCGCAATGTAAATCGTTATCGAGTCGCAAAAACCCGTTATATGCGAGCCCGGTCTCTGTTCCGTAAATATTTTAGGCTGTTTATTTTCAAGATACAAAGTGGAAAATATCGAATTTGCGTAGAATTCTCCTGAAAGTGTCTTATTGTGAAACTTGGCACACGGAATGCTTTGTTACTTGATGCTGTCATATCCCAGATTATAATAAATGGCTCGGCAAGTTGAAGCTGACAGCCCGCAGAACTGAATAAAAACCGAGCGCGCATTGGCCGGGATTATTGACCGCATAGTTCGTATCACGTCAGTCGCTGGAGCAGGGAGGTGTCATTCATGTTCATGGCATCCGACGAAAAGTCAGGTCCGGTTCAGGGGTTGTGCTCCACCTGTATTCACGGGCCGGATTGTCAAAACTGCAATGAAGAGGCGATTTTTTATTGCGAGAACTATGAAGACAGTCTTACTCACGAACATGAACTCCAACCATCAGCCGTTCCCGTCGGAGTCGCGGCCGCCGAGGGTGAAGACCGCTTGATGGGATTATGCGTCAATTGCGAACGTCGCGGATACTGCACGAACGCCCGTAAATTGGGCGGCGTGTGGGTGTGCGAAGAGTATTTGTGATTTGTTTCTTGACACCGGCGCTGATGATTCATCCCACACGTTATTTCTGGAAATGACCGATACACTTCCTTCAGGATGGTGGTGAACAAATGAAATCGGAAGACATTTCGGGCATTGTAGAACGACACCGCAATGACCAAGGGAGCCTGATCGCGATCCTGCAGGACATTCAGGCCCGCTATAGTTATCTGCCGGCGGATGCTCTGCAACTGGTATCGCAACAGACCGGACGCTCGCTGGTGGACATTTACGGAGTGGCCACGTTCTACCGTGCGTTCAGTCTCAAGCCTCGCGGCAAGCATCTCATCTCCGTGTGTCTCGGGACAGCGTGTCATGTGCGCGGCGGACCGGCCATTGCCGCCAAATTTTGCTCCGTGCTGGGCATTAAAGCCGGTGACACCACAGCCGATCGCGAGTTCACTCTGGAGACATTGAACTGTCTGGGAGCCTGCGCGTTAGGCCCAATTGTGGTGGTGGACGGCCATTATTATTCGAATGTCAGCCCCGTGAAGGTGAAGGAGATTTTAGAGGAAACCCGCGCCGGTCTGAAAAAAACGGGTGTGCGAGACGATAAGCGCATCTTTCCGGTGGAATTGAGCTGCCCACGGTGCAATCATAGTCTGATGGATACCGCGCATAAAATTGACGGCTATCCGGCCGTGCGCGTAACAGCCGCATTCAACGGTTCTCACGGGTGGATCCGGCTGTCGAGTCTGTACGGCAGTCCGGTTGTGGAATCGGAGCACGAAATTCCCCCCGACGTCGTGGTGAACTTTTTCTGTCCGCACTGCCACACCGAATTGACCGGAGCCGGACCTTGTCCAGTGTGCGAAGCGCCGATGGTGCCGCTCATGATTAGCGACGGCGGCATTGTGCAAATCTGCTCGCGCCGCGGTTGCCGTTTTCATATGCTTGATCTGGAAACAGATATCGTCTGAGAAACAATTCCCCAGTGTGTTCTCGAAGAACACTGCGGAGTAAATAGAGACGGGACTACTTTATGGAACGACTACCATCCATTGACTCTTTACTGGCAATGCAGAAGCGGCTGGCGAGTCAGCGCGATCCCAATCGCCCGACGATTGTGATTCCCGCCGGAACTTGCGGTCAGGCCAGCGGAGCCAACGACTTGATTCGCATCGCCAAACGCGAAATTCTCGAACGCGGTCTGACGTCGCGAATCGGATTGCGGATTACCGGCTGCCACGGCTTTTGCGAAATGGAGCCGTCGGTGCTCGTCGAACCGCGCGGCACGTTCTACCCGAAACTGAACATGGATCAGATGGCGCAAGTGGTGGAAGCGGTGGCGCGCGGCGAGGTGTTGACCGATCTTTTACTGAAAGATCCCGAAACGGGAAAACCACTGGAAACCCAGGCGGCGATTCCTTTTTTCCGAACTCAAGTTCGGGCGATTCTTGGCCGCAACGAAAAGGTGGATCCCATCCGGGTTCAGAACTATCTCGAATACGGCGGCTATCGTTCGTTGGCCATGGTTCTCAAGAAAGGCGATCCCGCATGGGTAATCGGGGAAATGAAAACTTCCGGTCTTCGCGGGCGCGGCGGCGCCGGTTTCCTGACGGGAGCCAAGTGGGAGATGCTGGCCGCGAAAACCCATCCCAAAGGCAAATATCTGGTTTGCAATGCGGACGAGGGCGATCCCGGCGCTTATATGGATCGCAGCGTGCTCGAAGGCAATCCCCACAGCATTCTTGAAGGCATGTTGATCGGAGCCTATGCGACCGGCGCAAATAAAGGTGTGATTTACGTGCGCTCTGAATACCCGCTGGCTATCAAGCATTTATTGATCGCCTTGCGGCAGGCGCGCGAACTTGGAGTGTTAGGCGATCACATTCTCGGAACCGGATTTTCCTTTGATATTCAAATGGTCAAGGGCGCGGGCGCGTTCGTATGCGGTGAAGAGACGGCGCTTATTCGATCCATTGAAGGCAAAATGGGAGAACCGAGACAGCGCCCGCCGTATCCGGTGCAGAGAGGCATTAACGGCTGTCCGACCGCTATTAATAACGTGGAAACCTGGGCGAACGTGCCGCTGATTATCGAGAACGGCGGCCATATTTTCGCGAAAAGCGGAACGACCACCAGTACGGGCACGAAGATTTTCAGTTTGGTGGGTAAGATAAAAAACACCGGACTGGCGGAAGTGCCGATGGGAATCACCGTAGAGAAGATCGTTAATGAGATCGGCGGCGGCCCGTCGGGCAAGGCGGCGATTAAAGCCGTGCAGACCGGCGGTCCCAGCGGCGGCTGTATTCCGGCTTCCAAATTCGATCTGCCGATAGACTACGACAGTTTAGCGAAGGCCGGTTCCATTATGGGATCGGGCGGTATGATCGTGATGGACGAAAACACCTGTATGGTGGATATCGCCAAATACTTCATGCACTTCTTAAAAGATGAGTCGTGCGGCAAGTGCTTCACCTGCCGCAAAGGCACGCAGCGAATGTACGAACTTTTAGACGACATCTCCTGTGGCCGCGGGACGCTTGCTCATCTTGACCTTTTAGAGGAATTGGCGAATGTCGTTAAAGATACCACGATGTGCGGACTGGGGCAAACGGCGGCCAATCCGGTGTTGAGTACGCTCCGCTACTTCCGCCAAGAATATCTGCGGCATGTGGTACAGCAGCGCTGCGACGCGTTCGTGTGCAAGGAATTGGTGGGAGCACCGTGTCAATCGGCGTGTCCTATCGGTACGGAAGCGTGGCGTTATATTGCGCACATTGCCCGCGGGGAATATGAGAGCGCCTACGTTGCCATTCGCGAAGCGAATCCGTTTCCTTCGGTTTGCGCGCGCGTATGCAGCCATCCCTGCGAAAGCCGCTGTAAAAGCGGGACTGTGGGCAGTCAACCCATCGCCATCCGCGCGCTCAAGCGATTTATTACCGACCGGATTGATCCGTCGGTATATCATGCGAAGCCGCAGCGGGCGGCAAGTTCCGATGCGGCGAAGATCGCAATTATCGGATCCGGCCCGGCCGGGCTTACGGCGGCGCATTATCTGTCGCTGTTAGGCTATAAATCCACCGTGTTTGAATCGGACGACCGGCCGGGCGGCATGCTGGTCAGCGGTATTCCGTCCTATCGTTTGCCGCGCAAGACGATTGAAAAAGAAATTCAAAGTCTGATTGACGGCAATGTCACGTTGAAATGCAACGCGCGTTTCGGCCGCGACGTTACCGTGGACAAGCTCTTGAAAGAGGGTTATCAGGCTATCTTTTTAGCGATGGGTGCGCACAAGAGCCGCAAGCTGAACGTAGAAGGCGAGGATATTGACGGCGTGCATCCGGCCATTCAATTCCTGAAAGCATTCAATCTCGAAGGCAAAAAGCTGGCGCGGGGACGGGTGGGAGTCATCGGCGGCGGCGATTCGGCGGTGGATGCAGCGCGCACGGCGCTTCGGCAGCCCGGTGTGGAAAGCGTCACCATTTTCTACCGCCGTACGCGCCATGAAATGCCCGCGCTCGGCGAAGAAGTGGATGCCGCGATCAGTGAAGGAATCGGATTAGAGACGCTCACCGCGCCGGTGAAAATTCTATCCAAAGACGGAAAGTTATCCGGAATCGAATGCATTCGCAATAAACTCGGCGCAATGGATAAGCGGGGACGGCGCAATCCCGTACCCCTTCCGGGCACCGAGCATCAGATTTCTCTGGACACATTGATTGTCACGATTGGAGACGTTCCCGATATTGATTACATGGCCGAAATGGACGTTACCATCAGCGATTGGGGAACGCTGGTGGCTGATCCTGTGACCTTAGCGACCAGTCGTCCCGGAGTATTCGCGGGCGGCGACGTGGTCACCGGGCCGAATACCGTGGTGGAAGCGATTGCCGCGGGTAAACGCGCGGCGCGCATGATTGACCGCTATCTGCAAGGTTTATCTCTGGAAGCGATGTCGGAACGACGGCGTCCGGAAGTCTATGTGGAACCGGTCATGTTAAGCGAAACAGAGATGAGCAAAACGGATCGTTCGGTACCGCCGGCCATTGACGCAGAGGCGCGCCGCCGCTCCTTCGATGAGGTCGAGTTAACGCTGACCGAGGACGACGCCAAACGCGAAGCCCGGCGGTGTTTGCGCTGTGATCTGGAGTTTACTCAAGATCAGGCTCACGCAGAGAAACCCGTGGAAAGGGGGCAACTCGTATGACCACTTTGATGATCAACGGCTTGCAGGTTTCCGTTGAAAGCGGATCCACCATTCTCGAGGCGGCGCAATTCCTCGGATTTCCGATTCCCACTCTCTGTCACATGGAAGGGCTTTCTCCGTATGGGGCGTGCCGTCTCTGCGTGGTGGAAATCGGGGAAGGTCCGAAGGCGCGGCTGGTTTCGTCATGCACCTATCCCGTGGAAGAAGGGATGAAGGTGCGCACGGCGTCGAGCCGGGTGGTGCGTGCGCGCAAGATGGTTCTCGAACTGCTGTTAGCGTCGTGTCCGCAGTCAAAAGTGATTCAGGATTTGGCTTCGGCGCACGAAGTGCGAAAGCAGCGTTTCAGGCAGGAATACGAAGACTGCATTTTGTGCGGGCTGTGCGTTCGGATGTGCGAAGAACAGATGATGGCGCACGCCATCGGATTCCGCGGACGCGGGGAGACTCGGAGTATCGGAACTCCCTTCGATGTTCATTCCGATGTGTGCCGGCTGTGCGGCGGCTGCATTTACGTTTGTCCCGCCTGCCAATTGCGCTGCACATACACCGAACCTGAAAAGGCGATTTGCGGCGGCTGCGCGAATTTAAGCCCGCCCTGCGTGGTCAAGGATCCGTTCGACGACATGATGTGCTTCATGTCGCCGTGTGTCGCATGTGAGATTAAACGAAATTAAGAAATAGATACAGATCGGAAGGAGACCGTAATGTCTATGACGCTCTCGAGGGTCAATTCCTCCGCCGCGACCCTCACCAAGAACCGGACGGAAGGTTCTGTCGTCCCGGCTTCCGGCATGTGCGTGACTTGTGTGGACGGCTGCATCGGTATGTGCGAAATCGGCAAGTCCGCTTTCCGCGGACACGAAGTCATCTATCCGCAGCCGTTCGGCGTTATCACCACGGCGGCCGAGAAGACCTACCCGGTGGACTACTCGCATTTCAACATTATGGGAACGGCCGTGGGCGCTCACGGCATTGAGGCCGACAGTGACAAAGCCATCTTCCCGGCCGTGAATCTGGAAGTGAAATTCGGACATGAAAATGGCATAAAGTTCCGTTTGCCGTGGATTATTCCCGGCATCGGATCTACGAACATTGCCAAGAACAACTGGGAAGGCTTGGCTATCGGTTCGGCTCTGGCGGGCACGGGTTTGACCATCGGTGAGAACGTGGTCGGCATGGATCCGCAATCCACATTCAAGAACGGTCGGGTCGTGGATACTGTTGACTTAAAACGCCGCGTCCAACTCTATACGAGTCATATGCGTGATGGCTACGGCGCGATCATCGTGCAGGCCAACGTGGAAGACGGGCGCCTGGGCGTTCAGGAATACGCTATCGAAAAATTAGGCGCGCAGGTCGTCGAACTGAAATGGGGTCAGGGAGCCAAGGATATCGGTGGAGAAGTGAAGATTAACGACCTCAAGAAAGCGCAAATGCTTTATGAACGCGGATACATCGTGCTGCCGAATCCGACTGATCCCAACGTGATTAAAGCTTTTGAACGCAATGCATTCAAGGAATTCGAACGGCACTCTCGCGTGGGCATGGTCACTGAGGAAAGCTTTGCCAAACGAGTCGAGGAACTTCGCAAAGCGGGCGCACAGTATGTTTTTCTGAAAACCGGCGCCTATCGTCCGGCAGATTTAGCGCGCGCTATCGCGTTTGCCTCCAAATATAAAATTGATTTGTTGACCGTGGATGGCGCAGGCGGCGGAACGGGCATGAGTCCGTGGCGGATGATGAACGAGTGGGGTGTGCCGCCGGTGGAACTGCATTCTCTGCTTTATTCGTACGCCAAGAAATTGGCCGATAAAGGCAAGTACCTTCCGGCGCTGGCCGTAGCGGGAGGATTTACGTTTGAAGATCAAATCTTCAAAGGCTTAGCGCTCGGCGCTCCATTTGTCAAGCTGGTGGGCATGGCCCGCGGCCCCATCGCCGCGGCGATGGTCGGCAAGACGATTGGCCGGACGATTGACGAGAATCAAGTGCCGGTTTACATCGAGCGTTTCGGCAATACGAAGAACGAAATTTTCGTGACGGCAGCGGAACTCCGGCACACGTTGGGCGACGAGGCTTTTGAAAAGCTGCCCACGGGGGCCATCGGTCTCTACACGTACTATGAGCGGTTGGCGCAAGGTCTGCGGCAGCTTATGGCCGGAAGCCGCAAGTTTGCGTTATCGCACATTGCGCGCGAGGATCTTGCCGCGCTGACTCACGAGGCCGAGAAAATCAGCGGCATCCGCTACATTATGGACGTGGATTCCAAGGAAGTCGAGAACATCCTCAACTTCTGACACACTGATAAATGACGCACGACCGCCACAGTCATTTTAGCGGCCGTGCGCAAAATTCGGAGGGCGGGAGCATGGCCGTCCACCTTTTGGGCTTGCCCGACAAGGTTGATACGTTCATGTTCTCGCCCCCTTTTTCTCGGCATGCCTTTCACAGCCCGGAAGGAGGACCTTGTGCAGCCGGAAACTCGCGTGAGTGCTGAACGCGAACAGGTCAATTGCCTGTACCGAATCTGGGAAGTCCTCAACAGACTGGATACAGATTTCGAGGAAGCTTTTACGGTAGTGGCGAAAGCCATTCCGGTGTGCGTCCGCTTTCCCGATCTGTGCCGCGTACGCGTCATCTATGCCGGTCAAACGTTCGCGGCGGAAAAAGCGGTCGAGACAAGCTGGTTTTACGGGCAAGAGATCCGGGTGCAGAATCGCGCAGCGGGGAATATTCTCGTTTATTACACGCAGGAGGTTCCACTCGTCTCCGGCGCGCTCTTTGATGATAATGAACGGCATTTGTTCGAGATGATCGCCGTACGTCTCGGTCATTTTATCGAGCACCGCGAACTGCTGCGCAATCTGGGACATATTCCGCCGAAGAAAAAAGAATCCACGGCGCAGCGGCCCAATGATTGGCGCACCCTGATTGCGCTGCTGCGCAATACGAATCTGGATCTTGTGTTTCGGCTTTCGCATAAAATGCTTGTTCATTTACGGCTGCGCGGTATGGCGGAAGCGGACTCCATAATGGAACGGCTGGGCGTGCACGCCGAGCGCGAAGATGACGACGACGCGACAACGGCCATGATGCCCGTGCAGCGAAGCCGCGAGGATACGATTACGTTCAGTGAAGACGTATTCCGGCTGGCTTCCACCAGTTTGAGCGATGACGAGGTTTTTACCTGCCTGCATCGCTGGATGCAGGAAGATAAGTGCAGCTACTTTGCCCGCACGATTTCCAATCCCGACAGCACACTGCGCGAGACGATAGATGCCATTCGTTTTCTCAGTCATTGCGCCGCGCAGGGAGTGGAGCTTTCCGACTGGCTGCTCAAGGCCGCGCATGTGCATCTGATCCAAAGATTCCTTTCC
Source organism: Candidatus Zhuqueibacterota bacterium (assembly GCA_003818605.1). GTDB lineage: Bacteria > Electryoneota > RPQS01 > RPQS01 > RPQS01 > RPQS01. The sequence continues at coordinate 54,625 of RPQS01000020.1, forward strand.
GATCAATTGGAGTTCGTGAAGATAGCTAAAGATTATATTGCAAAGGATGATTTTTATGATTTGATCCGCCGCATGGTCTATTTACAGGGAAGTCACGGGAAATTAGGAGCGAAAGGTGCGCGGCTGTTCTTGGCGTCGCATATCCTGCAGAAAAAGAGCGGCGAACATCCGGAACTGCGCAAGATCAAGACCCCCAAGAGCTGGTACATCACCACGGACTGCCTGTTCGCTTTTTTATGCTATAATAATCTTGAAGACCTGATGGATCAAAAGTATAAAAAGCTGGATCAGGTTCGTCAGGAGTATCCGTTGGTGGCGCAGTTTTTCCGGCATGCGCAATTTCCGCCGGAAATCGTTCGCGGTCTGGCGATGGCGCTGGATGATTTCGGGGATGTGCCGCTGGTTGTGCGCGGCTCCAGTCTGTTGGAGGATCAATTGGGTGCGGAGTTCAGCGGCAAGTATGTCAGTCGCTTCATTCCGCCATACGGCAGAAAGCAAGAAAGGCTGAAAGCGGTGTTGGACGGCATTGCGGAAGTGTACGCATCCGTTTTCGCCGCCGAGCCGATTGAATTCCGTGCCGAGCGCGGTCTGATTGATTTTGAGGAGGATGTCGGAGTTCTGATTCAAGAGGCGGTGGGGATGCGCGTTGGCCGGTACTTCCTTCCGGCTTTTTCCGGTGATGCTTACGGCGGGGCGGAAAATATTCCGGGTATCCGCGGCGAAAGCATGTTGCGGCTGGTGTTCGGTTTGGGAACGCGCATGAACGCGCGACCGGAAGACGATTCGTCCGTGCAATATACTCTGTCGCAGTCACCGCGCTTGCTGACGATTTTAAATATCGGAAAGCACGCCGGTGACACGGCCATGATGGACGTCATCAATCTGGAATCCGCGCAGATTGAATCGCTGGTCGTGAACGATTTTTTGAAATCATACGGCCGTAAGTTTGTCGGCATCGAGCAAGTGATGTCGTCCATCCGCGATGGACAGACTGTGCCTTTCTCACCGCTCGGTTTTGAATATGACAAGGATCAATGTCTTGTCACGTTCGACGGCATGGTGCGGTCCACGCCTTTGGTGCAGCAAATCCGCACTATTCTTGACGTGTTGGTAAAAGCCTTTCACACCCCCCTTGAAATTGAGTTCGCTACTAACGGCCATGATCTCTACTTGTTGGAGTGTAAAGGACCAAGGCAGGGACGCACCGCCAAATCATAACACACTCATCAGATATTAATTCGATGTTTCTGATAAACAGTGGGTTGGCCATGGTCAGCCCATTTTTGCATGTTCACCTTAGCCAATCAAAGGGGACACTCCGCCGGGTTTTCTTGCGCTTTCAAAAATATCTTGTTAAATTTCTTTGACGTGTGACGGCCAAACCCGATCATTATTACCGGATTAACCGCGTTTCAATGAGTTCTCAGCGGAAGTACTACGTCAAGCTCTCGGTGGTGGTCTATGCCATCTGGCTTGCGGCCTATGAAATCGTGGGTCACTATGTCAAGACCCTGCCCACTATTGACCTGACCGGATTCATTGATCGGCAGATCCCGCTCATTCCGGAATTCGTCTGGGCTTACGCATTCTGTTACATCTATCCTTTCGTTCCGCTGTTTGTTACGGTGGACTGGCACCGTTACAATCGCGGTTTGATTGCGATGGCCATCGCGAATATCACGGCTTTCGTGGTTTACATTCTTTATCCGGTAGCGATGCCGCGCGTACCGCTGGGCGATTCCATATCCGAAAAGCTGCTGGGCTTCATATACTGGTTGGATTTCAAGCCGGCGGTCACTGAACTCCCGAGCCTGCATGTGTTCTTCGCCTGGCTGGTTTATTTGATGTCTCGCAAACAGCGTTTGAACCAATTCGGCGACGCCGTTCTTTTTAGCATTGCGGCGGCGATTACCGTTTCCACCTTATTTGTCAAGCAGCATTTTGTTCTGGATGTTGTTGCCGGTCTGATTTGGGCGACGGGTTCATGGCTGCTTGCCGGACTGCTGTACTCCCGGTTAGCTGATCCCGCATTGGAACCGGCGGTGGCGCTCCGCCAAGTCATGGCGCGGCTTTCGCCCTCTACCTTATTCTCTGGTTTAATGCTGGCGATTCGCCGGCGCAGCCGCAGTAATTGACGGCTGCACCTTTCGTGTCCTCCGATTCCGAAATTACAATCCATCTCCATAGTTCACCCACGCAGGAAGAAAGATGAAGTTCCGTGTAGTCACTCCGTTTCTTGCCGCACTGTTGATGGCGGCCGTATGTGTATCCGTTTTTGCCGTGCCTCGTTCGCAAATTCAGGATGTGTATAAATGGAAGCCTGAGCACATCTATTCAACCGTTCAAAAATGGGAAGAGGATGTCCAAGCCCTTCGTACTGGTTTAGATGCACTGGCCGCATTCAAAGGTCAGTTTTCCGGCCCATCGGCCAAGAATCCGGCGGAAAGCCTGATCGCCTACAACCAACTCAGCGAACAGCTCAAAATCAAGTATGAGTTGCTGGAAGCGTACTGCTCCTATCACTTTCACGTGGATATGGGTGATGCGGAATGGGTGGGTCGCAGCCAGCAAATGGAGGACTTGAGCCGGATTTTTAATGAAAAAACATCATGGTTCGAGCCGGAACTGCTCACGATTCCCCGCGCCACGCTCATGCACTGGGTGGACGCGAATCCCGCTCTTCAGACGTATCGGAAGACCTATGAAGATATGTTTTTGCTGCAGGAGCATACACTGTCCGAGCCGGAAGAGCAGATACTGGCTCAGGCCGGGAATATCACCGAAACGGCAGCGGATGTGTTCGGAAAGATGACTAACGTGGATATGCGCTGGGGATACCTTCTCGATGAGAAAGGCGATTCGGTTCAAATAACGGATGAAGGCTGGACGAGTTGGCGTGTCAGCCAGGATCGCCGTATCCGTGAGGAGTACTTCCGGGGTGTGTGGAACGGCTATAAGGCTTATGAAAATACTCTGGCCGCATTAATGGCGGGCAATCTTCGAAAGAATGTTTTTTTGAGCCGCGTGCGAAAATACGACAATACGCTGCAGCATGCTCTCCATTCCGTATTTGTTCCCGAAGCGGTGTATCTGAGTCTCATCAATTCAGCGCGGGCGGGCGTAGCGCCGCTTCACAAATATGAACAGGTCCGCAAGCGTGTTTTGGGTTTGGATCATTACCGCCATTGGGATTACTATGTGAGTCTGGTCAAGGAAGACGAAGCACGGTACACGTGGGAGCAGGGCGTGGCGATGGTCACGGATGCTTTGAAGCCGCTGGGCAAAGAATACATTGCGGATATCACTCACGGTCTCGATGCGAAAAGCGGCTGGGTGGATGTCTATGCCAATGACGGCAAACGCGGCGGAGCCTATTCCAGCTCGACTTACGGCGTGCATCCCTATATGCTGTATAATTTCGATTCGGAACAGGGACTCACTCTGGAAGACATCAGCACGATTGCGCATGAAGTCGGCCACTCGATGCATACCCTCTATTCCGAGAAGAATCAACCGTATCCCAATCGCGATTATGCCTATTTCAACGCCGAAGTGGCGTCCACCACGAATGAAACGATCATGAATATGAAGCTGCTGGACGACGCCCGCGCTGCTTATCGCAAGGCGAAAGGCAAGGATAAGGATGCGGCCAAGCAGCGCTTGGTATATCTGCTCGATCAGAATCTCGCTTCGGCACGCGGCAGCTTCTACCGGCAAACGATCTTTGCGGCATGGGAACTGGAAGCGAATAGAATGGCCGAAAGGGGAGAACCGCTGACGGCGGAAGGCTTCAATAAATTGTACGGCGACTTGATCCGCGAATTCTACGGCCCGGCGCTGGAGTATGAAGATCTTTCCAATGTCGAATGGGCGCGCATCCCGCATTTCTACCGCGTCTATTACGTGTATACTTATGCCACCAGCTATGCCGCCGCCGTGGCCTTGGCCAAAGATATTCGCGATGAAGCCGCCGGTGTTTCTGCGAAGAAGGGCGTGACCACACGATTTATTAACTTCCTCAAAAGCGGCAGCTCCAAGCATCCGGTGGATTTATTGAAGGATGCCGGTGTGGATATGACGACGCCGGCTCCGTTCGAATCCTGCACCCGCTATTTGGGAGATTTGGTTAACGAACTGGATCAGCTCACCAAAACGAAATAAGGCTTGTTCAAATAGAGGAGGTTGGCGTGAGAGACCTTCGATGTTTGCGTGCTTTCTTTAGTTGGATTTTATTCGTATTGCCCGTAATCGCCCTGGCGGTTCCGGGCGATACTCTTTCATCCCTTCCCAGTCCGTGCCGGACACCGACCGGCTTGGCTTGGGACGGACAGCACTTATGGGTTGCCGACCGCTTGACGGATACGGTTTACGCCGTGAATCCGGCATCGGGCCGCGTGGATCGCGCACTGCCCGCCCCCGGTTACGATCTTCGAGCCATCACTTGGGATGGAAAATACCTTTGGTGTGTGGACGGCGAAGAGAGTCGGATTTCGCAATGGGATGTGGCAACCGGATTGACTCTGCGGAATCTGGAGTGTCCCGTTTCCAATCCGCAAGGTCTGGCGTGGGACGGCAAGGATCTTTGGCTGGTAGACGGTTCCCAGAATCAGATTTGCCGGGTGTCCACGGAAGACGGCACGACGATTGTTACTTTTCCGGCACCGTCCAACGGTTCAACAGCTTTAACATGGTGGAACGGATATTTGTGGTGCGCGGATCGCCGCGACGATAAAATTTATCTGTTCGATCCGCAGCATGGCGAGGTCGTGTTGGCCGTGGATGCACCGGGGAAATATGCGCGCGGACTGGCAACGGACGGCAAGGTACTCTGGAATGTGGATTTCCAAGACGATCTCATTTACCGCCTTTCATTGGATGATTCCATTTCGGTTAAAATCTCCAGTCCGCAGACGCTCGATCTGCTGTTGACTTACGAATTCCGCAACTACGGCCCCGGAGATGTTCCTTCGCTGGATGTCTATATCGCGATGCCGCACGACCTTCCCAATCAGAAGATCATCAGCTGCGCCAATTACAGCATTCCTCCCACGGACATTCTGATGGATCGTTGGGGGCAGAATGTCGCGCACTTCCATCTTGAAAATCCAGCCCATGCCTCCCGCATACAGATTACCGCTGATATGACGGCGGAACTTTCGAATGCGCGCTGGTTTGTCTATCCGCACAAGGTCGGTGCACTGAAGAATATTCCGAAGGATGTGCGGGATGCCTATCTTGTGGATGAAGACAAGTACCGGCTGACTGATCCGGTAATTCAGAATGCGGTGAAAGATGCCGTCGGGGCGGAGACGAATCCCTATTGGATCATGCGCCGGATTCACAAATGTGTGCGCGAGCATTTGGTGTATGAATTGTCCGGCGGTTGGAACGTCGCGCCGCAAGTTTTGGCTCGCGGCAACGGTTCGTGCAGTGAGTACGCATTTGTATTCATCTCGATGTGCCGCGCCGCAGGTTTGCCCGCAAGATATGCAGGATCTGTTGTTGTGCGGGGCGATGATGCGTCGTCGGATGAAACATTCCATCGTTGGTGTCAAGTGTACTTGCCCAACTATGGTTGGATTCATGTGGATCCGCAAGGCGGCGACCGCGAAAAACCTGCGGAAATCGCCGCATCCATCGGGCAGGTGGACAACCGTTTTCTTATTACCACCGAAGGCGGCGGAGGATCGGAATATCTCGGCTGGGGCTACAACTACGATTTCAAGTGGACTGGTCGCGGCCCCGTTAAAGTGTATTCGACAGCCGTCGGCGAATGGAGTCCGTCTACATTCTCTCCGGGCGGCAGATAGCAAGCGTGAAAAATTCCAAATGGAAAAGCCGGTGTTGTGCACCGGCTTTTCGGCATCCGTTTGTGATCCTAAAATACTATTTGATGAGCAGCAGCTTGGTCGTCGCTGAGAACGACGATGTTTCCATGCGGCAGAAATAGAGACCGCCGCTCAGCGGCGACGCGTCGAAAATCACGTTATGAAAACCGACAGGTCGGACTCCTTCCGCCAGGATTGCCGCCTGCCGTCCCAATATGTCGTATACGGTAATGCGAACGAACTCGCTCCTTGTCAATCCGAAACAAATCATTGTAGTCGGATTAAACGGATTCGGCCAGGCGGGCAGCAATTGCGTTTGGAGCGGCATATCAGCACGATGTTCGGGAATTCCGCTCGGTTCATAGCTGACGTGAAGGGAATCGCCGGCCCGCGGATTCAACGGTGCGTGAGATTGGTCTACTAATTCGAGAACGATGGAGTTGTTGCCTTGAGTGAGCTGCGTAACCAGCACGGAATCCGGATTCGTGTACCAGCCGATTACGGTTCCATTCACCTTTAATTCTACCACGCCGTCCGCCAGAGGTTCGCCTACGGCGAAATCTTCAATATCGTAGTGTACCGTAAGTGGTAAGTCGGACACTTGCGCCCCCTCATGAGGTGCAGTGATTTGCAATGAAGGTTCCGGCTGCGGATTGTACGGTCCGAAAGAGCCGTCCGGGTTTACATTCTGCAAAAAAATGTCAGGCGAGACACCGCCCCGATTTTCCTGCCAGACGGCGATAACTTGTCCCGTATCATTGCGGGTTGAAACCAGATAACCTTTGGGGCTTACAGTTAAGGTAAGACTGATCGGCGAAGCGGCCCAGACCAACGATCCATCTGAAGCCACGCGAAATGCTTTAATCCTGCTGTCTACTTGACTGCCGGGAGCATACTCAATGTAGGTAACAATAGCTCCGTTGCCGCACGTCGCCGCCTGAATGTCGTGCCGTTGCTGATCGCCTAATGGAATAAAGTCTTGGCCGTTCGACGTCCACTGAACAGTCCCGTCATTGCCGATGCGTTGTCCGCCCACGCCCCATTCGGACTGATTCGGGCTGGCAATCATGTAAAATAGCATTACTCCCTGATTATCGGCAGATATGCAGAGTGCCGGATCCATTTGGAGTTGAGTTCCGGATGTCGAAACAATGACTCCATTACGAGTCCAGAGCGGTGCACCGTTAGCGGCAATGTGCTGGGCAAAGGCGTGTAGAGTGTTGTCGCGGCTATCGTACCAATAACTATACGCTCCACCTGCGCCATCCGCGAGCATATCCGGCTTCATTTGGACACCGATTCCGCCAGCATCCGATACTACGACTCCGCTGGCGGGCCATTGCGCGGTTCCGAACGAATCGAATTTTTGCATGCAGATGTGGCGGATAGCCCAGAACTCCGGCCCCAGATGCTTCAAGTACTGGACGATGACTCCATCATTTTCCGCAGGAGCGATACGCGGAATAGATAAACCGTTTATTCCATTCGTCAGCGTCATCGTGTTCGGAGTCCAAACGTCCACACCCGCAGGCGTCAGTTTGCGAAGATTAACAACCATCCCGGCATCAGTCTCCTGCTGCCAGGCGATGACGATGTTTCCGCCCATTGTGACCGTAACTCGCGGACTGGGTTCGAAATCGCCGTTGTCGGAAATTGCAATGCCGTCCGGTCCCCAAACGAACACTCCCGCGGGGCTGATTCGATAGGCATAGATGTCCCAATCATCCCCGGCGCGAATATCGTTGAAGACAATGATCGCGTGATCAGCGGCATCCACCGTCATATCGTAGTCCGTAATCCACGTGTCTTGCGGATGATCGCTGATGAGAATGCCGTTGCGCGTCCACTGCGGGATTCCGTTTCCATCGAGCCGCTGCAGATAGACATCGTAATTCCCGGATAGCAGATCGAACCAGCAAATGTAGCAGCCTCCGTCGGAAGTGGCGGCGACTTTAGGAACGGTCTGCTCGCCTGCATGGTTGCAGATGACCAGATTCGTGTCCGGTGATGCCGGCCATTGAGCGAATACTGATGCCGCAAGAAGGAAGGCAGAGAGAACGGTGAGCCGAACAAATGGATGATAAATCATGGTGTCCCTCCGGGGAAAGATGTCAGAAACTGTGGATATCACAAATGTACAGAAATCGTTTGAGGTTGTCAATTACGTGTGTTTTCCGCCTCATTCATTAGAGTGGTATGGACTCCGAATTGTTTCTGACAACGAGTAGGCAGAAAACGAAAGAAGCTTACTTGAGTCAACGCTATTATATTGAATAATATAAGAATAAGATTACGCAGCTCAGCAATTCAGCTTTCGTCCATTCGTACAGCCTGCGGTTCGACATGTATAAGAGTACCGTATGTATGCATCATCATGGTGGGGTTGTCGGCTTGCTTTTTGACTTGGATGTCAGTAATTTTGTTTACTCAAAGAACAATTAGCTTCAGGGTTATCATTGAATCCCATGTCTTTCCAACCCGCCGAAAAACTCATGCGCGAATTGCGAGACGAAATGTCCCGCCGCATACTCGTGCTTGACGGAGCAACCGGCACGGGCTTGGAAGCGCTCGGCCCGACGGCAGCGGATTTCGGCGGTGAAAACCTTTCAGGCTGCAATGAGGCTCTGAATCTCAACGCGCCCGAATTTGTTCGGCAGCTACATCACGGCTATATCGAAGCCGGTGCCGATATTATTGAGACCAATACATTCAATGGTTCGACCATTGTACTGGCGGAGTACGGCCTCGACAAGCAGGTTCACGAGATCAACCGGCGAGCGGCGGAACTGGCGCGCGAAGCGGCGGGAAAATTCGCGGGAGACCGCCGGATATTTGTAGCCGGATCCATGGGACCGACGAACAAATCCATATCCGTGACCGGTGGTGTGACCTTTGACGATATTATCAACACATACCGCCTGCAAGCGGAAGGACTAATTGCGGGCGGTGTGGATTACTTGTTGCTCGAAACGCAGCAGGATACAATCAACATCAAAGCCGCGTTGATTGGAGTGGATGAAGCCATGCACCGCGTGGGGCGGCGCGTTCCTCTGGCCGTGTCGGTTACTATAGAACTGAACGGTACGATGCTCGCCGGGCAGAACATTGAAGCGCTTTATTACACGCTGGCTTCTCGCGACCTTCTCTATCTGGGAATGAACTGTGCTACCGGTCCCGGCCAGATGACTGATCATTTGCGCACACTTGCGCAGCTTTCGCATTTTCCCGTATCGTGTGTTCCCAATGCGGGTATGCCCAATACGCAGGGCAAGTACGACGAGGGGCCGTCGCATTTTCACGAGCATTTCGAGCGATTCTGTACGGAAGGTTTTGTGAATCTGATCGGCGGCTGCTGTGGAACAACAGCGGAACATGTTCGCGCCATGCGCGAAGTGGCCGACCACCATCGCCCGCGCAAACCAAATCTCAAATCCGTCCGCCGCGCATTGGCGGGCAATGAACCGCTAAAGATTGACGAATTCATTCGCCCGGTATTTGTCGGCGAACGCACGAACGTAATCGGTTCGCGCAAATTCAAACGTCTGATCGAGGAAAATCAGTTTGACTTAGCGGCGGAAATCGGCCGCGATCAGGTCATGAAAGGCGCGCACGTTGTAGATTTATGCACGGCGAATCCGGATCGCGAAGAGCTGCGGGATTTTCTGGCCGTGCTTAAACCGCTGCTTCGGAAAGTGCGCGTTCCCGTAATGATTGATACAACCGATTCGCAAGTTGTAGAAGCGGCGCTGCGGAATATTGGTGGCAAGGCAGCCATCAATTCGGTCAATTTTGAAGAAGGGGAGAAGCGGCTCGAAATCATCTGTCCGCTCGCGCAAAAATACGGAGCCTCCGTTGTCTTTGGTTTAATTGACGAGGATAAGGAAGCGGGAATGGCCGTGACTTTGGAACGGAAGCTTGCCGTTGCTGAACGAGCATTCAGAACATTGACGAATAAGTGGAATTTCGATCCGGGCGAGATTATCTTCGATCCGCTCACCTTTCCGGCGGGCACGGGAGATCCGAACTATTTCGGAGCCGCACGAGCCACGGTGGATGCCATCGGCGAAATCCACAAACGATATCCGGACGCCTTAACTCTGCTGGGAATTTCTAATGTGAGTTTTGGTCTTCCGGCGGGCGGACGCGAAGCGCTCAATTCCGTATTCCTCTACGACTGCATTCAGGCCGGATTGGACATGGCCATTGTCAACACGGCTGGTATCAAACGCTATGCATCGCTCACAGCCGAAGAAATCCGGTTGTGCGAGCAAGTTCTCTACAAGGGAGACTCCGCATCTATCGCCGCGTTTGCAGCTTTCTATCGGGACGCCAAGACCGAAAAGCGGACGGATGAAGATGCGCATCTTCCGGCTGAAGAGCGAATAGCACGACATGTGGTGGAAGGCACGCGGGAGGGAGTGGAGAAGCTCATGGATGAGCTGCTCACCCGCATGATTCCGCTGGAAATTATTAACGGTCCGCTCATGAACGGCATGAAAACCGTGGGTGTGCTGTTCGGAGCGAATAAACTCATCGTAGCCGAAGTTCTCGAATCCGCCGAAGTCATGAAAGCCTCGGTGGATTATCTGAAGAAGTTTTTGGAACCCGGTGCGGCTTCCGCCACGCGCGGCCGGATGCTGCTTGCAACCGTCAAAGGCGACGTGCATGACATCGGAAAAAATCTGGTGGACATGATTCTGTCCAACAACGGTTATGATGTCGTGAATCTCGGTATAAAAATTCCGCCCGATGTTCTGGTCGAAGCGGTCGGAAAACACAAACCGGACTTCATCGGCCTGTCCGGTTTGCTTGTCCGTTCTGCCCAGCAAATGGTCGTTACCGCTCACGACTTGCGTGAAGCGGGAATTGATCTGCCGCTCATGGTCGGCGGTGCGGCCCTCACGCAAAACTTCACGCTCACAAAAATTGCTCCCGCTTACGACGGCCCCGTGTTTTACGCCAACGATGCGATGCAGGGACTTTCCCTTGCCAATCGTTTGACGGATGAACGGGAGCGGCCCGCGCTCGAGTCCGAATGGAACGGACTGCGCGAAGAAGGTATGCGGGAAGCGCGGGAACAAACGGAGCATTTGCCGCCCGTTCCTTCTCAATCCTTATATGAAGAAGTAGACGTTCCTCCTCCGCCGGATTTGGATCAGCATGTCCTGTCAGATATTCCCATGGATGAAGTTTTTCCGCTCGTATCGCGGGCGATGCTTTATGGAAAGCACTTGGGTTTGCGCATGGCTTCGCAGCGGCTCGATAATTTACAGGACAAGCAGGCGCAGGATTTAAAGGCAAATGTGGAGCGTGTGCTGCGTATGGCGGAACGCGAAAAGCTGATCGCGCCGCGCGCGCTGTGGCAATGGTTTCCCGTTTATTCCGAAAATGAAAAAGTGACCGTTCTCGATCCAGTCACTCATAAAAAGCGCGTGGAATGGATATTCCCGCGCGAGCGTGTGGCTCCTTTCCGTTCCGCGGCCGATTGGGTGCGGCCGAAATCACTCGGTGGAAACGATTATCTTTGCGTATTTGTCACCACGTCCGGCGACAGCGTGCAGCCGAAAGCTAAAGCTCTGCAGCAGCAGGGCGAGCTTTTAGCTTCGCACATTTTGTCCGCTTTGGCTATCGAAATGGCGGAAGCGACGGCGGAGTGGCTGCACAGAAAGATTCGCGCGGACTGGGGTTTTAGAGATCCCGCTAATTTCACGTGGCAGGATTTGCTTCGCACGGCCTATCGCGGCATCCGGCTTTCCTTCGGCTATCCCGCCTGTCCGAATTTGGAAGATCAGATTTTATTATTCGATCTGCTCAAGCCGCAGGAAACCATCGGAGTCACCCTGACCGAGGAATTGATGATGGTTCCCGAATCCAGCGTTTCCGCGTTGGTTTTCCACCATCCCAACGGCCAATACTTTTCAGCGTGATTGAAATGTCCGTTCCGCAATTTCGCCGCGTACTCTTACCGGACAATATTCCGGGCATACTGTATTTGCATTCCACTCCGGGCCGCTATGAATCGTGGCTAGAGTTTGAAGCCGCGCTGAAAACTCAGCCCGTGGATGTCATCGTTGCTCTGACCCCGCTGGAGGAACTCCGCGCAAATTCAACGCAGTATGCTGCAATTCTTGATTCCCGCAATCACACGTGGTCTTGGTTGAATTATCCGATTCCCGATTTCGGCGTGCCCGAAGATCGGGAGGGTTTTATTCACACAGTCCGTCAAGCGGCAAATCACATCCGCAGCGGCAAAACTGTTCTTGTGCACTGCGGTGCGGGCATCGGCAGAACAGGAATGTTTGCGGTCGGCCTTCTGCTTGATCTCGGAATTTCCCTTGCCGAAGCTCTCGAGTTGGTCAAAAAAGCTGATGCTCATCCGGAACGGACAGAGCAGAAAGAATTTATCAAGTGGTTTTCGCAGTCAAGACATATGTCGAATGATCATCAATAGGTTGCAAGGCATATACTCGGCAGGTGATATCCGGAATTTGCCAAACAGACAGTTTTACTGTCTGTTTTTATTCAGGCAGATGGGAAAGTTCACAATCTTCCCTGTTACTCTTGACTTTCGAGACGATATAACATATAATAAATATATTAAAACTTAAGCAAATTATGGGTCATTACCATGAAAACAACCAGAACGCTTTTCATCCTCTTCACGTTTATTCTTTCTTTTACTGTGTCATCTCTTGCTCAGGACAGCCTCAATGTACGGCGGTTAGGGAGCATTAACTACTGGGATGATGCTCAAAGTACGGCCGTGGTGGACACTTTGGCCTACGTGGCAACGCGTGCATCCGGCTTGCGGATTGTCAACATCTCGAATCCTGCCGCGCCCGTGGAGGTAGGTTTCTATGACACGCCGTTGGCTGCTAATGGTGTGGCGGTATCGGGGAATTACGCGTACGTGGCGGATGATTGGATGGGTCTTCGGGTGGTGAACATCACGAATCCCTCCAGTCCGATTGAGGTTGGTTTCTATGACACGCCTGGGACTGCTAATGGTGTAGCGGTGCAGGGAAATTATGCGTTCGTGGCGGATTTCGATTTTGGTCTTCGGGTGGTGAACATCACGAATCCCTCCAGTCCGTTTGAGGCGGGGTTCTATGACACTCCGGGGAATGCTTATGGCGTGGCGGTTGCGGGGAATTACGCCTACGTGGCGGATGGCTATGGTGGTCTTCAGGTGGTGAACATCGCGAATCCCTCCAGTCCGGTTTCGGCGGGGTTCTACGACACTCCGGGGTTTGCGCGGGGTGTGGCAGTATCGGGAGATTACGCTTACGTAGCGGATGATTGGATGGGTCTTCGGGCGGTGAACATCACGAATCCCTCCAGTCCGGTTTCGGCGGGGTTCTACGACACGCCGGGGTCAGCGGAGGGTGTGGCAGTAGTGGGGAATTACGCTTACGTGGCTGATTACGGCAGTGGACTTCGGGTGGTGAACATCACGAATCCAGCCGCTCCCACGGAGGTGGGCTTTTGTGACACGCCGGGGAGTGCGAGGGGTGTGGCGGTGTCGGGGAATAACGCCTATGTGGCGGACATGGAAGGGGGGCTTCGGGTAGTGAACACAACGAATCCCCCCGCGCCGATTGAGGTGGGCTTTTATCGCCCGCCGGGCGCTGCCTTTGGTGTGGCGGTGAACGGCAATTACGCATACGTGGCGAACGGGTATAGTGGGCTTCGGGTGGTGAACATCACGAGTCCTTCCGCTCCGGTGGAGGCTGGTTTCTATGACACGCCGGGGTACGCGAAGAGCGTGGCAGTGTCCGGGAATTACGCATACGTGGCGGCCTGGAATAATCGTGGACTTCGGGTGGTGAACCTCACGAATACTTCAAGGCGGGTTGAGGAAAGGTACTACGTCACTCCGGGGACTGATA
>RPQS01000021.1 GCA_003818605.1 Candidatus Zhuqueibacterota bacterium
TGAAGTCATTGCCCTCGGCGATGACATTGAGTTTTCCGATCGCAAGCAGCGCAAGCTGTCCGACATCGTGAAGGTCGGCGACCACATCGTCTATGCCCGCTATGGCGGCACGGAATTCAAAATTGAAAACGAGGAATATCTCCTCGTCAGCCGCAGCGACATCATGGCGGTAGTACAAAAATAAGGATGAGGGATGAAGCAGAAAAGCTGAAATCTGAAAGCGGAAAGCTGAATCCCCAACCTGACATGTAGTGCCGCACGGCAGTGCGCCGTTTATCTATCCAACCAAAACGCAAACAAGGACAATCCAATATGGCAAGCAAGATCATTACCTTTGATGTGGATGCCCGCGCCAATCTGAAGAAGGGCGTGGACATGCTGGCGGATGCCGTCAAAGTCACGCTCGGCCCCAAGGGTCGCAATGTCGTGATCGAGAAAAAGTGGGGCGCTCCCACCGTCACGAAAGACGGCGTCACCGTTGCGAAAGAAATCGAATTGGAAGATGCGATCCAGAATATGGGCGCGCAGATGGTTCGCGAAGTGGCTTCCAAAACCAGCGACATCGCCGGTGACGGAACCACCACCGCCACCGTTCTGGCTCAAGCAATCGTCGGCGAAGGCTTGAAGAATGTTACCGCCGGAGCCGATCCGATGGCTCTGAAGCGCGGCATCGAAAAAGCCGTGGCCGCCGTTATCGCTGACCTGAAGACCAACAGCAAATCGCAGAGCGGCAAGAAAGACATCGCCGCCGTCGGCAGCATTTCCGCCAACAACGATCCCGCCATCGGCAACCTCATCGCCGATGCGATGGAAAAAGTCGGCAAGGACGGCGTCATCACCGTGGAAGAAGCCAAGTCCATGGAGACGACGCTGGAAGTCGTGGAAGGCATGCAGTTCGACCGCGGCTACGTGTCCCCGTATTTCGTCACCAATCCGGATTCGATGGAATGCGAAATGGAAGAGCCGATGGTTCTCATCCATGACAAGAAAGTTGCCTCGATGAAGGATCTGCTCCCCATTCTGGAAAAAACCGTGCAGACGGGTCGCGGTCTGGTGATCATTGCCGAAGACATCGAAGGCGAAGCATTAGCTACGCTTGTGGTCAACAAGCTGCGCGGCACGCTCAAGGTTGCCGCGGTTAAGGCTCCCGGTTTCGGTGATCGCCGCAAAGCCATGCTCGATGACATCGCCATTCTCACGGGCGGCCGCGTGATCAGCGAAGAAGCCGGTTTCAAACTCGAAAACACCGTGCTCTCCGATCTGGGCAAGGCCAAGAAGATTATCATTGATAAGGACAACACCACGATCGTCGAAGGCGCGGGCAAGGCCGACGATATCAAGGGCCGCATCAATCAGATCAAGAAGCAGATCGAAGTCACCACGTCCGACTACGACAAGGAAAAACTGCAGGAACGTCTGGCGAAGCTCGCCGGCGGCGTCGCGGTTTTGAAAGTCGGCGCGGCCACCGAAGTGGAAATGAAGGAAAAGAAGGCGCGCGTGGAAGATGCTCTGCATGCGACTCGCGCGGCGGTGGAAGAAGGCATCGTCCCCGGCGGCGGCGTGGCTTTGCTGCGCGCGCAGAAGGTGCTCGACAAGGTGAAACTCGACGGCGATGAGAAGCTCGGCTTGAATATCGTCAGGCGCGCGCTGGAAGAACCGATCCGCATGATCGCCAACAACGCGGGTTGGGAAGGCAGCGTGGTGGTGGATAAGGTTCGCACGAATGACAAGTATTCCTACGGTTTCAATGCGGCCACGGAAAAGTACGCCGACCTCATCGAGGACGGCGTGATTGATCCCACTAAGGTCGTGCGCGTAGCTTTAGAGAATGCGGCCAGCGTCGGCGCTCTGCTGCTGACCACTGATTGCTCGATCCATGAGAAGAAGGAACCGAAGCCCGCGGCACCTGCTATGCCCGGCGGCGGCGGCATGGGCGGCATGGACTATTAACAGCGTGACACGCTGCTCGCGCGCTAACGCGTGAACGGGCAGGGTATTTCGCCGAGCGTGGGTCGCTGACCCCGCCGGAATGGGGAATGTTCGCGGCGGCAGGCATCTTGTCCGTCAAAGACGAGATCTCGCTTTGCGGACCTGCCCCGTGACGCAAACATCGCAAGGTGCGCCGAGGCAGATCCCCTGATCTGCCCGGAATCCGAATGACGTTCGCCGAGCCGTGGTTAAGGTCTTCCACAACCCGGCCGGAATCCGAAATGGGTGGAATCTTCGGGAGGAATCGAACGATGTCATACCAAGAACTGAATCCCGGCAAAACGACTGACCGTTCCGGTTCCACCACGGACGCGAGCAGCAAATCGTAAGCACATACTGAAAGGGCGGAAGGATGAAACATTCCTTCCGCCCTTTGTCATTCAATATCCTGCATTCGCCGAGCCGTGGTTAAGGTCTTCCGCAACCCGGCCGGAACCGATTGGTTAAAACATAAACATTGAGGGCTTAACAATGCGACTCGTAAATGTACGTATCAGAAATTTTCGTTGTTTCCGCAGGGAAATGAGCATGCCAGTGTCTAAAATAACTGCTATAATTGGACGTAACGATATTGGAAAATCTTCTATTCTTGATGCATTGGATATATTCTTCAATGATAGTAAAATTGAACAAGAGGATGCGTGCAAATCTGGAGATGCCTCCGATGTGACAATTATCTGCGAGTTTGAAGATATGCCAAGATCACTCATTATAGATGCAGACTACGCGACAACCCTCGCTCAGGAACATTTATTGAATCAGAACGGGCGACTGGAAATCCACAAAAAATACAATTGCTCGATCAAGACAATCAAGCCTGTTATTTTCGCGTGTGCATACCATCCGACTTCAGTTCAATATGACGATTTGCTAACATTAAAGATTACAGAGTTGAAACAACGTGCACAGGACCTTCATGTTGATTTGTCTGAAACTGACAGAAGGGTCGCAACGCTCATTCGGCAGAAAATTTGGCAAAACGCCCCCGACGAATTGATCTTTCAAAATAGATTAATTGAAATAAACAGTGAAATTCTCAAAGCGATATACGAACAATTAAAAAAGTGTTTTCCGTGCTTTGCGCTTTTTCGTTCCGATCGTGCAAGCACAGACCAAGATGCGGAAGCTCAAGATCCAATGATGCTTGCGGCAAAAGAGGCTGTTGCTGACAAACAGGAGCAACTGACAGAAATATCAAACTATGTCACTAGCAAAGTAAAGGATATTGCGGACACCACTGTTGAGAAGCTGCGAGAAATGGATCCGTCTCTCGCGCAACAAATGAATCCGAACTGTAAGCCGCCGGAATGGCATCGGAGTTTCAAATTTAGTTTGACAGACGAGAGCGCAATATCGCTAAATAAGCGCGGTAGCGGCGTGCGACGATTGGTTCTCATTAATTTTTTCAGAGCCAAGGTAGAAAAACAAGCCGGAGGTTTGAGCAATATAATCTATGCAATTGAAGAACCAGAGACAAGTCAGCATCCTGCGAATCAGAAACTTCTTATGACTGTCTTTACTGAATTGACGCAGTATGGACGATGTCAGATTCTGTTAACAACACACACGCCAGTAATGGCGAAGCTGCTGCCAACGGACGCGATACGGTTCATTTCAACAGACGGACAGGGTGATCGGGCCATCTACACCAGCGATGACGTAGCACTGGAAAGGGCAACGAAATCTTTAGGCGTGTTGCCTGATCATAATGTCAGATTGTTTATAGGGGTTGAAGGACCCAATGATATAGAATTCTTGCGAAACATTTCCGGCGTATTAATGCGTGCTGGCGAAAATGTCTGCGATCTTTGTGATATGGAGAATAGGGGAATGATTATGTTCATTCCCCTCGGTGGCAGCAATGTCCAAAGATGGACCTCGCGTTTAGCTGGCCTAAATATACCTGAGTACTACATCTTTGACCGTGATGAGGTTCCGCCACAGCAGCCTCACTACATCAATGAAATGAGCATTATAAACGCGCGACCGAGATGTCAAGCGGTGCATACTAACAAAAGGGAAATCGAAAACTACATTCATGCGGATGCAATTAGTAGAGCATTTGGGATCCAAATAAATCCCCCGAGCGATTATGATGATGTTCCTGAAATTGTAGCACGCAAGGTGCATGAATTGGCTGGTGGAGATCCATGGGATACACTTGACGACGAAAAAAAAGATAAGAAATGTAAGAATGCCAAAAGAAGACTTAATCTCGAGGCTGCAAGACTTATGACGCCAAACCTTCTTACGCAGATTGATCCCAATAATGAGATTCGATCTTGGCTTAGTGCGATAAAGCGGTTGATCGAACAATAACATCATTATCTTGACGACGCGGGCTGGAAGAATCGCCATGGCGCCATTGCGACTCGGGAGAGTCACAACGGCGCATCTGACATGCGCGAGGGGTGAGGGCACCCTCTCGCGGCGATCAGATTCCGGCCGGGTCGGGAGCCCCGGCTCGGCGATAATTAATTTATTAGCGGCGGCCTCCGGCCGCCCGAGCAATTGAAGGCAGGCAGAGCCTGCCAATAGTTAATAATGTAAATACCGTTGTTGATTCCGGCCCGCCTTTGGTCCGCCTCCGGCGAGATCTCGCTTCGCGGACGAGGTCTCGTGTTACGGACGGGATCACAGATCCCGCTCGGCGAAAATGTCCCCCCCTTTCATCCCCCCGCATGCGGGGGGAAACAAAACGGCGGAAGGAGCAATCCTTCCGCCGTTATCTTTTCCCTCCATTCCATGGGGGGAATTTAAGGGGGGTTCACCGTTATCGCATCAGCACCATCTTGCGGGTGGCGGAGAAGTCGCTGGTCGTGAGTTTGTAAATGTACGCACCCGACGGCAGACCGGAAGCATCGAACTTCACTTCCTGACGACCCGCGGCATACACGCCGTTCAGAATCGTCATCACTTCCTGCCCCATCATGTTGTAGAGCGCAATCACGGCCGAGCCGCTCTCCTTCAGATCGAACACAATAGTGGTGGAAGCGTTGAACGGATTCGGATAGTTCTGATGCAGCGCGTACTCGTTCACAACCTCAACCGCAGCATACGGGGTGGCCGAAGCCGCAGCTATTTCCACACGTCCGCCGTTCACATCCACCGCCGCGAGCTTATAGTCGTACGCAATGCCGCTTTGCAGACCTTCATCCGTAAAGCTATACACGTGGCCGGTGGCACCGTTGCCCTGCGTCGGCACATGCGTAATGACCGCATCATTGCGCAGAATCTCGAAGTAATCGTTGTCGGTTTCGGAAGCGGTCTCCCATCTCAAAGCTACGCTGTTCGCTCCCGCCGCAGCGGTAAACGAAGCCAACTCCACCGCCAACTGATACTCGCGGAAGTAGTAATCTTCCACTTCACCGAGGTCATCCACGCCATACGTTCCCGGGCATTGCTGCGGTAATCCCAGACCAAAGCCCAACGGCCCGATAGCCACACTGGTCAGACGGAAACGGAACCAACCCGCATAGGGCGGCACATTCATTAAGCCTGGATCTATAAACGGACACGGCACCGCTCCCGGGAAAACAATCTTATCCTGAATGATCCATTCCGAAATCCCGAGACCCGCTGCATTGGGACAGAGCAGATCGCAGAAGTCACCGTCATTATTGCCGTCCTTCCAGCCATTGAGAAAGAGCGGCATGCCCGTTTGATAATTCGGTCCGGCAGTAACCAGAACCGTTACCGTAGTCGGTTGGCACGGCCACATGTTGGGCGGGAAAATTACACCGTCATCGAACGGATCAATGTCAAACGTATTTGGCGCGGGTTCGCCCGTGATATTCGGACCGAGCCACGCCACATTGGTCAGCAGATGGCCGGGATTCGCCACAAGGGTTGGATATCCCTGAGGATTATTGAGCGGGTGAATGATGTCGCCCATGTCCATTTCGCCTTCCTTTGTCAGGCAAAAAGCCACATCGTCTCCCCGCCCTATCAGCTCGCCGTTAGCAAGCAGTTGGAACAGAGTATCGTCGCCCATCGGCGATCCCATCCAGTAAAACAGACAGTTGGGAGTGCCGGGAGTTCCCCCGCTCGAACGTTGAACGGACACCCAGCCATGAGTCAAATTGCAGCACGGATTCAAGACTGCACTCCAATAGTAAAGCGCCCAACCCGACCAGTACCCCACCAATTGACCGTTCAACCACATTAAGTAGCTGCAAGCGGTTTGACCAATGCTGTGATCCGTATTCTCATGATAGAAAGTGATGTCGAACTGCGTCGGATCTTCACCGCAGTTTATGTATTCTCCATCGTTGTCAACGTTGAGTAGGAGTCCCCAAAAATGGATGTCGCATGTGGAATCCTCGAGGCCCCAGAAATTATCATACGTCACGGTAAAAGCCGAGGCGTCGCTGAGATAGCCGACAAACGCTGCGTTCGGCGCATACGGCGGCTGCGAATAAATGGTGTTGCTGGGGCAAATTACCGGCCCGGTTGCGACCGACCGATCGGGATCGGGTGTCGTCATGATAAAAACAGACGGATCAATGTCAGCCAGCGCCAAGCTGCAGAGCGCTGCAAGAGCGAAGCAAACCACTAAAAGTTTCTTCATGGTCGTTCTTCCTTTCACTATATGGTAAGCATTGGAGGCGATGACGGAGTAGTATTCTTATCGGATGTGCTTGCGTGGCGGGGGCGGGGGGATGCGTGGATCGTGGCTGCCGCACGGATATAAGTAACAGCCGACCGTGCGGGGAATCAACAGAGTCTGTCAAACGCAATATTTTTCTCAGGCCGGAGTCATATTTACTATGCTCTCTAAGCTTATATCACATGCTGCAATATTATTGTGCAACTTATCACATCGCTAACTGGTCGAGAATCGGCGGGATAGCGGCTTCATCAGGAAAAAACCTGATTTCGCGATTTCTGTATTCTTGGTGTTTTCTCCGCTTTCAGCTTTTCCACTTTCCGCTTTTAGCCCATATTGCAACCTGTTTGCCTCTTGTTCCGTCTTATTCAGTAGACCGGCAACGATTTATGCGAAAATCCTTTCTTTTTTTATCTATGACTGTATAAATAAGTTATTTCCCAAGAATACTTTAGCCGACACCTCGCCGTTTCTCCTGCACTAAGATATCGCACGATAGATTCTCCTTCACGCAAAGGTGAAAGACATGAGCCGATTTGTTCTCTGTATTTTCCTTTGTCTTGCCGCTGTTAGCCTGCTCTACGCAACACCGATACATACCGCCATTGATTCGAGCAACGCTGCCGCCGTTGATTCCCTGCTAAAAACCAATCCCGGTTTGCGGGATTCTGCCAATGAAAACGGTGAGCCGCCGCTGTACTATGCCGCAAAAACCGGCAAGACAGACATCGTCCGCATGCTGCTCGCCAAAGGCGTTGACGCTAAAACGACAAATAACGAGGGTACGCCGGCTACACACATCGCCGCTCAGCGCGGAAATCTTGCGACGGTGCGCATGTTGATTGAAGCCGGCGCGGATCCCCGCGCCCTCGATCTCAACAATGGCGGAACCGCTCTGCACTGGGCGGCGGACGGCGGGAATTGCGAAAATATAGAGTATCTGTTCTCGCTCGGACTCGATATTCAAAATCCCGACCGCGCCACGTTCACTCCGCTCATGCGGGCTGCCAGCCGGGGACACAAACCCGCCTTCGATTTACTGCTTGCTAAAGGAGCGACGCTGGAAGTGGGAACGGATCTCAATAATAGCGTCATGGCGCAAGCCGCGGGCGGCGGCAACATAGACATCGTGAATTTTTTAATAGCCAAAGGTTTTGATATCAATGCGCGCTCTTCCAACTCCTCCGCGCCGATTCACGTAGCCGTTTGGCGGCGGCAGCCGGAGATGGTTCGCTATCTGATTACAAAGGGCGCGTACGTGGCAGGAGTACGCAACCGCTTCGGCACGCCGATTCTGCACTCCGCCGCCGTGCAGGGAGACACGGTTATTGCCGCGATTCTTTTGGCGAACGGTTCGACCGTGTTCGATTCGAGCACGGGTGACGGCTCAACGGCTTTACACATGGCCGCGCAGTCGGGGCAACTCGACATGGTGCGGTATCTTCTGGATCACAGCGCCAACGTCAACCAGCTTGACGCGCACGGCGGTTCCGCATTGGGCTGGGCGGTGGAAAATAATCAGATGGAAGCGGCGGAGCTATTAATCGCACGCGGCGCCATTGTCAATCCACTCTCCTGTCCGGAGAAATTTCCATGCAGCCAACACCTGTCGTCACCGCTCCATCGGGCGTCCATCCGCAGTCCGCGCATGGTGGAATTTTTACTCGGCAAAGGTGGTGATCCCAACGGGCGGGATTATGACGGTTCTACACCGCTGATTTATTCCACGTGGTCGGACAGTATTCGCTGCATGGAAATCCTTCTTGCCCGGGGAGCGAATCCGAATATCGCGGACAGCAACCGGCACACTGCGCTATATCGCGTATGTCAGTCGGGAAAACTGCCTCAAATCGAGCTGCTCCTGAAAAACGGCGCCGATCCGAATATTGCCGATAACGACGGCATTACTCCGCTCCACATTGCGGCGGTGTGCGGCTTTGATACGATAGCGCAAAAGCTGATTAGTGCCAGCGCAGACGTCAACGCAAAGGATGAGCTCAAGCACAGACCGCTCTATTACGCTCAATATCACGGTCACAGTCATCTGGCGGAATATTTGAAATCCGCGGGCGCGAAAGGCGGCGCGAAATCCGTCATCAGTGACCGGGATTTATTAGCCAGAGAATTGAAAGACAATGAGGCCGTTGTCTGGTATCTGAGTCATTCCGGCTGGGCGATCAAGACAAAAAACCATGTTTTAATAATTGACTACTTTCCGTTCGATCGGTCAATTCCGGATGCATCCTTCGCCAACGGATGCGTGAATCCCGATATCCTCAACGGTATGAACGTGGCGGTCTTTGCCAGTCACGAGCATCAGGATCACATCCATCCTGAAATCTTCGAGTGGAGAAAGCGCGTTCCGGGACTCCAATATTATCTTGGCGTGCTGCCCGAGCAGGTTTCCGGCTTTCGTCCCGATCCGGCAGACCCGGTGGAATACACGCGGTGCCGTGCAGGAGAAACGATTTCGCAAGACGGCATCTCAATTCGGCCGATTAAATCCGACATTGATCAAGGCTGCGGCTTCTTTATTCAGGTAGACGGACTCACGATTTTCCACCCCGGCGACGCCGTAGATACGAGCCGGATTATTCCGAGCCGTTATTCGCGGACGGTGGATTCGCTGGCCGTGGCTGCGAAATCGGTGGATATGTTTTTCTTCCCGATTCGCGGCTGCGGGTTCCCGGATCTCGAGGCGGTTAAGCACGGGATTGACTACACGATTTCCACACTGCATCCGAAAGTCGCGCTGCCCATGCATGCACGCAACGCCGAATACGAACTCCGCAACTATGCCGCGGAAGCCAAAAAGCGGAAGGCGAACGCCAATTACCATTGCGTCCGTCAGCCCGGCGAACGCTTTTTCTATTCCGGCGGCAAGGTTAAACCGATCTAACGGATGATTATTTCCCCCCGTTTACGGTCCGTCCGCTTTGCGGACGAGATCTCGCTCTGCGGAGGGGACAAAAGGGGGGTGATGTTTTTCCTTCTTCTTCCGCACTGCATCTGTGATCCGAATATACACGGTGGTCATAGCCTCCCGACGCCGTGGATATCGAAAGGGGTGAACCGCGCGTTCACCCCTGTTTTTTCCGCCGAGGAGGGTCATTAGACCCTCCCGGAACCAGTGTAAGAAGAAACGGCGGAAGGATTTTTCCTTCCGCCGTTTCTTTCCCTCCGCTTGCGGGGGGAATAAAAAGGGGGTGATTTCTCGTTTCTAATTTCTCATTTCAGATTTTATTCATATCTGAGCGCCTCAATCGGATCGAGCATGGATGCCTTGCGGGCAGGATAAAAGCCGAAGAAAATTCCCACCAGACTCGCAAATCCCAAAGCGAGCAGAGCGGTAAGAGGAGAGATCGCCGACGCCCATCCCGCCACTTTGCTGATGATGAGCGACACTCCGGCGCCCAACCCGATTCCCAGCAATCCGCCGAGCGCGGACAGGATGATCGCTTCCAGCATGAACTGCCATAAAATGTCCTGTTGCCGCGCACCCACCGACATGCGAATGCCGATCTCCCGCGTCCGCTCCGTGACCGAAACCAGCATGATGTTCATAATGCCGATACCGCCCACTAAAAGCGATACCAGCGCGACCGAGCCGAGCAGATAGCCCATCGTCTTGGCCGAGCTTTCCACGGTGTTGGCGATGTCCGCCTGCGTGCGAATAATAAAATCGTCGTCTTCATCCTTGCCGATGCGGTGTCTCGTGCGCATCAGGTTGGTCACTTCGTCCACCGCCGTGGTCAGCGCGTCACCGCTCGAAGCGGAACCGATGATCTGCGAAACCCGCGTGTTTCCCGCGTTGAATTTCTTGGCCACCGTCGTAAACGGCACAAGCACCATGTCATCCTGATCCTGCCCCATAGCCGATTGACCTTTAGCCGCCAGCACGCCGATCACTTCGAACGGCAGCCGCTTGATACGAATGATGCTGCCGACCGGATCGCTGCCCGCATAGAGGTTGTCCACAATCGTCTGGCCGACAACGCACACTTTAGCCGCGCCGCGCATATCCGTCTCGTTAAACATGCGGCCGTTGTTGACTTCGTAGCGGCGGATATCCGCGAACTCGGGTGCCACTCCCCACACCGAAGTGGACCAGTTTTGATTTCCGTACACAAGCTGCGCACCCGTTCGTACGGATGGCGAGACCAGCCGGACGTTCGGGCATTGCGAGCCAATCGCCTCCACGTCTTCCATCGTTAAGGTAGAACGGCTGCCCGACGTTTGCCGGACTCCCGCCATATGAAACGCGCCGGAAAAAACCATGAACACGTTGTCGCCGAGCGAGGAAATCTGCTGCTGCACATTGAGGCGCGCGCCGTCGGTAATGGCCACCATCGAAATCACCGCCGCCACGCCGATCACAATACCCAGCATCGTCAATGACGAACGCATTTTGTTGCGCATCAATGCCCGCAGGCAGACGCGGAGAAGAGCCAGCATATTCATGATGTTTTCTCCTCGTGAACGATGCGCCCGTCGCGCAGCGTGATTCGCCGCAGAGCGTGTTCGCCGATGTCGGGCTCGTGCGTGATTAACACGATGGTCATGCCTTCGCGGTTCAGCGAATGGAACAGTTCGATGATTTCCAGACTCGTCTTCGTGTCCAAATTGCCCGTCGGTTCGTCCGCCAAGAGCAGTTTAGGCTGATTGACCAGCGCGCGCGCGATGGCTACCCGCTGCTGCTGCCCGCCGGAGAGCTGCGAGGGATAGTGATCCATGCGATCCGCCAGACCGACCCGCTCTAAAGATTCGCGCGCCAGCTTGTGCCTTTCCTTCGTGGTTGTGTCGGAATAGATCAGCGGCAGCTCCACGTTTTCGATGGCGGATGTGCGCGAGAGCAGATTGAATCCCTGAAATACGAAGCCGATATAGCGGTTCCGCACACCGGCCAATTGATTGCGCGAGAGTGTGGAAACATCTTCGCCGTTTAAAACATATTGTCCGGATGTTGGCCGGTCTAAACAGCCGAGGATGTTCATCAGTGTGGATTTGCCCGAACCGGATGCGCCCATGATGGCGACGAATTCTCCCGGTTCGATCCGTAGTGTCAACCCGTCGAGGGCGCGCACTTCCACGTCGCCCATGCGATAGATTTTATACAAATCTCGGGCTGCGATGACCGCTTTGCCGTTCAGCTCGCTCATCGTGGAGGCGGACCTCCCATTCCCGGCATACTCTTCGAGGTGGTGGACGTCTTGCCGGCCAAGCCGACGATTACGGAATCCCTCTCCGTCAGTTCACCGCTGATAATTTCAGCATGACTGCCGTCGTTCAGTCCGGCGACCACTCGCTTCGGTATAGCTTTTCCATCCGGACCTTTGACATATACGGTGGATGTTGTTTGCTTCGGGGCTGTTCCGCCCGCTTGAGCATCGCCGCTTTTACTCTGCCGCTGAAATTGACCCTTGCCCGCACCGCTCCCTTGTGCCTGCGCCGTTCCGGAACCGCTCTTTGCGGCGTTGTCGTTCTTCTCGTTACTCGCCAGTGCATCACTCGATGGTTTAAAACGCAGAGCCGTGGCCGGAATGCGCAGCACGTTTTCACGTTCCGCCGTGACAATCGAAACATTAGCCGTCATCCCCGGACGAAGTTTGAGATCGGGATTTGTCACCGTTAAAATCACGGGATAAGTTACCACGCCTAAGTCCGTCTTGGAAGAATAGCGAATTTGCTTGATCGAACCGGAGAACGATTCTTCCGGAAATGCATCCACCGTGAAGGTCGCTTCCATTCCTTCCTTCAAGCCGCCGATATCCGCTTCGTCAATTCCCGTTTCCACCTGCATCTGCCTTAGATCCTGCGCAATCGTGAAGAGCGTCGGCGCTTGGAGCGATGCTGCCACAGTTTGACCGACGTCCACGTTGCGCGAAATGACCACGCCATCTATCGGTGACGTAATGACCGAATACGCTAAATTCACTTTAGCGCGATCCACTTGCGCCTGTACTTGCTTGACGCTGGCTTTAGCCAGATCCACACCCGTTAAAGCATTGTCGTAGTCCGACTGCGCGGCCAGATTTTTCTCAAAAAGATCGCG
Organism: Candidatus Zhuqueibacterota bacterium; assembly: GCA_003818605.1. Lineage (GTDB taxonomy): Bacteria > Electryoneota > RPQS01 > RPQS01 > RPQS01 > RPQS01. The sequence goes on from RPQS01000021.1 coordinate 12,651, forward strand.
AACACGCGCCAGATCCCGTTCGGCCTGCACGAGCGACGCATTCGCGCGCTGTAAATTCGCTTCCGCTTCGTTCACCGCGGCCTGCAGAAACGTCGGATCGAGCCGCGCAACGACCTGCCCTTTGCGCACTTGTGAATTGAAATCTACATAGAGGTCTTTGATCGTGCCCGACACTTGTGAACCCACGTCCACAGTGGTCACGGCACTCAACGTTCCCGTTGCGGTCACCACGGTTTTTACCGTACCGCGATCCGCAATTCCCATACGGAAGGGAGTCTGTCCCTTCTCTTTCGAACCGACCATTTTCCAAATGATAAGTCCGCCGCCGAGGACAACAACGGCGATAATTAGATAAAGCCAGCGTTTCATAGTATCCTATTCAGCCTTTCCGGCTTGTGTAACGCTTAGTAAACGTTTGGATTGCAAAAATGTTTCCGCCTTCGATCCAACCGCTTTTCGATAATTTAGACAGTGGACTATGCCCGTTAGTTTAACGTAATATAAGTCATTTTTATTCCCTCTTCCTCGCGCCGGGTTCTTTGAACCTTACGGAATCCTGCATTCCCTCCCGCTGCGTGGGGGGACGGAACATCAGGGGACTTTATGCAGCCCTCCCCCTATGTGCGGGGAAAACGGATAAAATTCCGGGTGGGTTGACGATTTTCGGCGATAATATCAGCGATAATAAAGGCATCGGCGGACACGCCAGAGAAAAACAGGTGCGTGAGATCGCTCCTGTTTTTCCTTTGGAAAATTCATTTCGATGCTTATCCGGTGGAACGGTGCTCACGGATGAATTTTTCGATTTCGGCCGATTCGAAGAGAATGGCTTTGCGGGAGAGCCGCACGCAGTGCAGCCGTCCCTCTTTCACCCAGCGCATGACGGTTGTGCGATGCACACCGCCGAGCCGGAAAGCGGTTTCGGTGAGCGTGAGCAGCCGTCCGGGAGCCGGAGTGTGCGCGGTTGGTGTTTGGCTTGGTGTCGAATCCTTTGCGCCGGATCGCGGCGGTTTGAAAGTCCGCGGCGATTTTTTGATCGTGGTCATAGCAACACCTCCATACGTTTCAACCACGCCGAACGCCGCGACGGATGCCGATTTCCGCCGCAGGATCAGTATTGAATAAACGCATTGTCGGGATCAAAGTCCCGCGCGGTTCCAAAAGCAAAAAAGCGCCGCCGTTATTACGGCAACACGATTCTTGGGCCATGCAGTTTTCATGGCATTTTCTCCGCATCATTTATAGGAACGAATGTTATTGAGCGCGAAAAGCTTTAAGGTTCCGATCAAGCTGCCTTTTATAAAGCTGGGGCATTTTGCGCGCGATGCCGGTCAGCTTTATCGCGGTTTGGCCGTCGGCCGGCCATTCCACATAGAGCACACGATGGATCATATAAAAACTCAACAGCAAACCGCATGTGCCGAAGATAAAACCGAGCCAGAGAAACGCACTTCCGTAGCCGCGGCGAATTTCGAAGATCGTTCGTAATTCGCTCTGCGCGCGTTCACCGTGAAGCTCCGCCAAACGATACGTGAAACTGCAGGGCCCGCTTTCGTGCGACGGAAATTTCAAGAAAATCCAGCGGGACTTTTCGAATCCGCGCGGGCCGCGAAAGATCAATTTAACCGCCGGATTGATGAACTCGGCGGTTTCGCTGTACGCGCCCTCCTGCCCGAATTTGAAATGAGGCAGTAGTTCGGCGGCGGTGACCCGCAACGTGTCGCCGGGAACGGCGGTTTCCCCGCCGGGTTTTAACGTGATCGTATCCGCTTTCCCGGTCGCGGAATCCGCCAAGACCAGACGCAGCGAATCAAAGGAAGCCGCGAAACGGGGACGATCCGGATCGTAGGAACTCTGATAGAAGCGATAGCCGCCGTAACGCAGCGGACTGTTCACGGCGATTTCCTGCCGCTTAACTTCGCGACCGTTATCCAGCACGGTGACGTACGCAGAATACCTTTTAATGTTGGCGCGATCCATTTCGCTGTTGAATTGATTTTTTATCCGCGAAGCCGGAACGATAATCATATCTTCGGAGTTATCGCGGTTCATGCGGCGGATCTGCCACGCATCGTTCGCTTGCTTTTGCGCAAGCCTGCCGACCCAATCGTCATCCACCAAGACCCATTGACCGGGCTGCAGAGGATAATAGACCACGCGAAAACTATCCACGCGCACAGCGAAGGGCATCTCCGGCAATTGGACGACGTCTCCGGCAAAGCCGCCGGTATGCACGTTGGTGCCGCCGAGTGAACCGATGAGAGCACCGATGCCGATGAGGAGCATGCCGATGTGCGTGCAGAGCGGCCCCCACATGCCTATCCTACCGCGCTCTCCGACCCAGAGCAATTCATTTTTCACGCGCCAGGAATAGCCGGAAAATATTTTTTCAACATCCGCGCGCGGCGCGCTGATCGTTCGCACGATGCCGTGGCGGATGGAGTTCAGCCATTTCGCATCCTGCGGCGGCCGCCTGGTCCAGAGCTTCCACAGAATGGGAGTGCGTTCCAAGATGCAAGCGAACAGCGAAAGACAGAGCGTTGCCAGCAGCAAACGATACCACCAAGCGCGGAAGGGATCATCCATATCGAAGAATCGCAACAACGCGGGACCGAAACCGCGTGCGCGGCGAAGGGCTTCCGGATCGTACAGTTCGCCGATGAACATTCCCGCTAAAGAAAACGCACCCAGAATCACCAGCACCCAAATCGCGAACTTCATGGCAGAGAGCAACGCCCACAAGCCGGATTTCTTTTCCGGCGGGGCGGGAGTTTCACGTTCGGTGAGGTAGGTTTGGTAGTTGTTGTCGGGCACTGGAGGAAAATTAGAAATCAGAAATGAAAAAGAAAACTCCCCCTTGAATTCCCCCCCCCGCGGAGTGGGGGGAAAAGGCGATTATCCGTAGGAGTGGAGGCCGCCGAAGAAGTAGTTGCCAAAGAATGAGAGCATCATCATGGCGAAACCGGTCAGGGAAAGCACGGCCGTGCGGGTGCCCGACCAGCCGCGCTGATAACGCGCATGCAAAAACGCACTGTAAAAAAGCCAGATGATGAGCGCGCCGACTTCCTTCGGATCCCAACTCCAGAACGAACCCCACGCTTGTTCCGCCCAAATCGCTCCCGCGAAGAGCGCACCTAAAGTATAGAGCGGATAACCGAGCGTAACTGCCCGGTAATTAATTTCATCGAGCAGTTTGCCTTCCAGATGCAGTTTGGCGGGAACGCTGCCGAAACCCAGCAGAGCATGAAGCAGAAAAAGGGTGACCGTTCCAAGAATCAGTACGAGGCCGAAAAACTCGAAGATGCGAAGCGGACTCTGTTCGGTTAAAGCAATAGAGCCGGTTTTGAGCAAAGCTCCGGCAACCAAAGAACCGATGAACAAACTGAGAAAAGCAACGCCTGCCCAATACCGGCGGACAGCGGAACTCTCCGTTTTAGCCAAATGCGCCCAGACGAAACCGACGACTAAAAAATAGATTCCGAGCAGAATCAAGCCGCCGCCGAAACGGGGCGTTATCACGTTGAAAACAAAGACGGCCGATTGGCGCGCCAACAAGCCGGTCAATAACGGAACGATGATCAGCGCGAGCGGAATGATGATTAACGCTTGAAACGGCGCGCGCAAACGGGGTTTGAACGATTCATCCTGTTTATCGCGGGCCGCGAGCAGAAAAATCATGGACACGGCCGCGGCCACGGCGAAAGCTCCCGCTCCGATGGACGCCAGCGAAACGTGAATCATCAGCCAATAACTTTGCAGCGCGGGCATAAGCTGCATGGAGGGTTCTTTCGGCAGGAGGGAAGCCGCCACCATAAGCATGACCACGATGGGCGTGATGAGCGCGCTGATCACCCAATTGCGATACCGCCACGTGAGAACGCCGAACGTGAGTACGGCCATCCAGCTCATGACCGCCAGATACTCGTACATGTTCGCCATCGGGAAATGCCCCGTGTTCACCCAGCGTACGACAAATCCAACTGTCTGCGGAAGGAATCCGAGCACATACAGCACGGATCCGAGCGTGGTCAGGATTGGCTTCTTCACTCCCAACCAGACCGTGAACAGGAACCATCCGATCAGATAGCACCAGAAGGCGATCCAGAACAATTGGACATCAAGGGATGTGGGCATAAGAAGAAACCGCTGAACGAGGAATGATGAATGATAAACGAACAACGACCCCTTTTATTCCACCCATGGAACGGGGGAACCTTCGCGGGGAGAAATCATTTCATGGATTGGCAGAAAAAGACTTGCCGCGAGGTACCGTCGCGGAGGGGAATCTGCGCTTCCATGACAGAGCGAATTTGATTTGGCGTGATCAGATTCGGATCGTATTTGATGATCGCTTTGTGCTCAGTGGCATAGGTTTCGATGTGCGCAATGCCGGGAGTCTTGGAATACAACCTGATAAAAAAATCGGAGGTTCCTTTGCAGCGGATTCCGTCCACAATGCAGGTGACTTTTTTCGACCCGTTGGCCGAGAATTGCACGGACGAAGACGGATGCGTAAACGCGGCGCGCAAGGCATAGCCGCCGAAGAGTGCGGCCGCGATGAGCAGCGGAAGAATGTAGCGAGGAATGTTCATGGTGTTATTTGTTGGTAAAAAGCTGAAACGCTGAAAAAGCTCCCGCACGCGGAGGGAAAGTCATAAAGTGGCCTTGAGTTCGAGGGCCCCTTTCACGGGGCAAACATCCACGCACTCGAGACAATTGGTGCAGTCGTGATGAACGACTTTTATCATTTTTTGCGGAGCGATGTCATGGGGGCAGGCTTTTTCGCAGAGTCCGCAGTCCGTGCACTTGTGTTCGTTGCGGACAACTTTAATAACTCCTAGCCGCGCAAACGGATCAAAGGTCGCGCTTAGCGGACACAAGTAACGGCAGAAAAACATCGGCACAGCAAATGCGCCGACCAGCAGCGCCCCGAGTACAATCCAGCTTACGGTGCCGAGCGAGCCGTGACCGAATCTGGAAAAAATAAGAAAATACGGATCGTAGCCGCGCAGAATCAGCTCCCCGGCCTTGTACGTAAAATAGAGAGCCGCCACCAGCACAACATAACGGAGCAGCTTGGCGGCACGATTGACTTTAGGATCGGGGCGGGGGCGCTTCTTCCAAATCAGACCGCCCAAACGTCCGGCGAGTTCACTTAAAAATCCGATGGGACAAGCCCATCCGCAAAAGGCTTTTTTGGCTATTATTGCCAAGATGAGGACAGCGATCAGAATCGAAAGATTCAGAGGGCCAAGCGAACAACTGAATTCTTTAGTGGTGATCAAGCCCCACAGGCTCTCCATTCCGCCGAACGGACAGAAGTTTTCAAAAGAACGCTGACCGAAACCGAGCGAAAGTCGAACGACCAGAACGAGGACGACGGTTAAAATGCCGTAGCGGAAGAGACGGTTACGTAAAATAGTTTTCTTCATGGAATCGTGCGGAACAGCCCGGGCTTGGGGGTTAGAAGTTCACCATGCCGTTGATGCGGAGCGAATCCACAGGAACAGCGGATGGAGTGATTGTTCTTATAATCGGAAACCGAATCCAATAGTCCGGAAACAGCCGCAAGAAAAATTAAAGCCAGCTCCCCCCAAATCATGCGACCGAAATTCCGGAGGTTTATTGTGAGCCTTGGCCAGTGATTACCTGAAAAATATGGGCAAACGGAGGAGGATTGTCAAGCATAAAAAACACTTATTGTTAACATTGCTAAGCAATCATGCATATGCCTCCGTAAGCTAAAGGCCGAATAGTCACATTTCCCGCCGTAAAATGTCCTATTTTGAAACTCGCTTTCTGTATACACAAGTCAAGATGCCTCTCGTAATATCCAGTTATGCTATAACATGACCTCTCCTGAACGACCTGAAACGGTTTAACCCCCTTGACCTTGTGAAGAATCTTGCGTATCCTGAAGGTGGCATTTATAAGGGGATTTGTGTCATAAACTCCCGCCGCATATCCGCCGATGAATCCTCCCCGGTTTTTTCCCTTGGAGAGAGTATGAGCAAGCGCATTGACGAGTTCAACGAATTCCGCGCGAAAATGAATGAGCGGATTTGGGCGGAAGATCATCCGGCGATCAAGCGTTTTTTCGGAGTGGATACGCTGACGTTTCAAGCGGGAGCGCTGGATGAAAAGACGAAGGAGATGCTGGGCCTCTGCGCGTCGTTGGTCTTGCGCTGCGACGATTGCGTGACATACCACATTCAGCAATGTCAGAAATTGGGGGTGACCCGCGCGGAGCTTTTCGATATTTTCAGCGTGGCATTGACGGTCGGGGGTTCGATTGTGATCCCGCACCTCAGGAGGGCGGTGGAGGGGATGGAATAAAAAGCGGAAAGCGGAAACGCTGGTGGTTGCGGTGCGGGGAGAAAGAGCACTGCGCGACATGGGAGAAGCCATCTTGTTCATAAGCAGCCAAAGGTATTCATAACCAACGCATATGTAGCTCGTAAACATGCACGTGAAGATAGAAGTCCAATTAAAAGGGGTCTCCCAATGTCGATGTACTACATGGTGAGAGCAATGTCTCAATCCTTGGCAGAATTTGATGTTTTCTTTAAAAAGAGTGTCATCGCTGTTGGGTGGAGTAAAGTCAACTTCTCCTCTATTTCAGATCCCGAACAAGTTGTGAAGAAGGCCGCCGAGGTTTACTATTCCAATACACAAGCCGCACAACAGGTTGTAGGAAAAAAGAGGAATGAAATCCGCCGATTTAAAAGGATTCAATCGGGAGATCGAATCCTTGTACCATATTGGAGTGCCGTACGTCTCGCAAAAGACACAGGTACGGAATTGTATGATGAGGCCGATGCAAGTAAACATGATCTGGGTAATCAACGCAGGGTTGATTACCTTAAGGATGCGTCGGGCGACATTCTTACAATAGCACGTGACCAGCTCTCCGAAGGACTTCAACGTCGTCTTCGCGTTAGAGGTTCGACTATTTCTGATCTCTCTGATTTTACCAAGGAATTGGACGACTTATTCACTGGACAATCATATCAAGTCACCATAGACTCTGCTAGTGAGAACCTGAAGAAGACGTTCAAGGACAAGTTGCTGCAACTTCTTCGCGACGGTTCCTCGACCCTCCAGGCGGGTGGCCGTGGTCTTGAACTGCTAATCCGTGAACTTTTAGAAGCTGACGGTTACCGCGCCGTTGTCCAATCAAAGAACCGCTTTTCAGATTTTGCGGATGCCGATATTGAAGCAATTCGCGACGATCACACATGGCCAATAAAATTACTCGTTCAAGTGAAACACCATCGCGGACTAACTGATGACTGGGGGGCTAAACAACTCACACGTGTCCTCGAAACTGAGCCAGATCTTTTTGCCGAATACAAATTGGTTCTCATTACAACCGGTGATCCCTCACCTGAACTAAAAAACTTCTGTAATGATAGAGACGATGTCTCGCTCATGTCTGGCACTGACCTCGTGGATTGGATTACAGACTCCCTGCATATGCTATGTTCTGAAACGAGGCGTAAGCTTAGGATTTCTGAAGTTCCCTATATTATAGACATGAAATCATAAGATTTGTTAACTGGACAGAGGGATGCACACTGAATATAACTCGATAATTGGATATGTGGGATCTGCAGTTGATTATGGAATTTCATTTGGTAGTTTGTTTGGCACTTCGAAGCATGAAAATGCGCGGGGGGATATAATGCCGCGCCACAGCGGTTCGATTGTGATCCCGCACTTAAAAAGGGCGGTGGAAGTTCTCGATTGAACAGCTTGGGGCATATCATTAGAATCTGCTTTTAGAGTAAAAAGTAATGATCCAGAAGCTAAAGTGCTTGGAGACATCCACATGAGTAGCAAGCGTGTAAACCGTGCCCGAGAATTTGAAGGATTAGCAAAACATATTTTCCAGGGAATGCTTGAGCAAGACAGTGTAAAAACGCTTGATGTGAAACATGATGTGTCTATTAAAGGAATAACGACGGTCCATCAAATTGACGTTTTCTGGAGATTTGAAATGGGCGGCGTCGAGTATAGCACTGTTGTACAATGCAAGAATTGGTCACGGCGGGTGTCAAAAGGTGAGATCCTAGAATTTAAAGGCGTACTTGATGATCTTCCTTATCAACCAAGGGGTATTTTTGTAGCGCGATCTGGGTATCAAAAAGGAGCCATTGAAGTAGCCGAGGCCAACGGCATCGAACTCTACGAGCTAAGATATCCTCATAGGAAAGATGTCGAGCCATTTGCACGAAGCCAAGGCATCAATATTCCTCACCAAGGGGTGCAAATCAGCGAGCTTGAATTGGTATATGATAAGGAATGGGATAAAGTGGAAAAAGACCGTCTTGATATTTCCGAGGATAAAAAGCTATCAATTAAGGAAACATGGACAGCTGACAAAATGATACTATACACTGAAACAGATGTGCAGATAGCAACCGTAGCGAATGTACTAAAAACCTTTGTTGATTTCATCATTGTTAGTGATGCAAAAAACTTTATTGCGAAACTAGAACACGAAATTCCAACAAATATTCCATTCGATATTCCTTTCAAGGAACCTACGTTCATACACACCCATAGTTCAGAATTTCCACGAATTAAGATAAATGGAATCAATGGCAAGTTTACATTTACTTCTCCTTTTGATCTTTTTCAGAACTTTTTTATAACACATGTTCCATATGTTCTTCGACGCTTGACAAACTTGAAACCTGGCGTTGACGATTGGAAAATGGTATCTTTAAACCAGAATTTCGATATTACACCCAAGATTGCGACCAACACCCGGGAGGGTGTTGGGTAGTGACGGGCAGGCGAGAAGATTCCCCCCTTTCGTCCCCCCGCTAAAGCAGGGGGAAAGAAGAAAGAAAAACTCCCCCTTCACTTCCCCCCATGGAATGAGGGGAAGGAAAACGCGCGGGGTAAGGACACCCCGCGCGGCGAGAAGAGACCCCCTTTTATTTCCCCCATGGAATGGGGGAAAAGAAACGAAAACAACATTATTCATAAACACGGATGACAGATCATGGAAGATTCCAAACGCAAAGACGCGATTTCGCTCTTTTATCTGAAGTACGGTTTTGGCACACGCTGTTTGCATGCCGGAGAAAAGATCGGGCAGCCGAAATCGAAAGCGCACACGAACGCGATTTTTCAGACCTCGACCTTCACCTTCGATGACGCGCAGGAAGGCGCGGATTTGTTCGCGCAAAAACGCGAAGGCTATGTGTACACACGCATGGGCAATCCAACCGTCGTCGTAGCCGAAGCCAAGCTGAATTCCCTCGAAGGCCGTGACATTAAATTGGCCGATCCGGAAAACGTGCGGGTGTCCTCGCTGCTCTTTTCCTCCGGCATGGGCGCAACCTCCACGCTGGCTTACGCTCTGTTAAAACCCGGCGACGTCCTGCTGCGCGGCCGCGTATTGTACGGCTCTACGGACGTGTTTTTCGAGAATATCCTGACCACATACGGCATCAAGCAGGTGATTGTGGACACGGAAGATCTCCGAGAGACCGAAAAGGCGATCAAGAAATATCCGAAGACGAAACTGCTGTTCTTCGAAACTCCGACGAATCCGATGCTCGAACTGACCGACATCGCGGAAACGTGCAAGATTGTCAAAGCGGTCAATCCGGACTGCATGATCTGCGTGGACAACACATTTGCCACTCCGTATCTGCAAAATCCGCTGACGCTGGGCACTGACATTGTGATGCACAGCACGACCAAGTATCTTTCGGGTCACGGCACGATTGTGGGCGGGGCGCTGGTCACGCGGCACGAATGGGTGAAAAACGAGCTGTATAAAATCGTGAAGAATCACGGAGCATCGCCGTCGCCGTTCGACTGCTGGCTGTTGAATCTCGGCATGAAAACTCTACCGATCCGCGTGGAAAAACATTGCACGAACGCAATGGCGGTGGCGAAGTTTTTAGAGACGCATCCGAAAGTGGAGCGCGTGTATTATCCCGGTCTCCCCTCACATCCGCATCATGAACTGGCGAAGAAGCAGATGCGGGGTTTCGGCGGAATGATCTCGTTCGACATCAAGGGCGGCTACGCAAGCGCGCAGAAGATGATGGACAACTGCCACATCTTTTCGATAGCCGTCAGTCTGGGCTGCGTGGATTCGCTGATTCAGCATCCGGCCTCGATGACGCATTCGGGAATGAGTCCGGAAGCGCTCGCGGCGGCGCACATCGGAGCAGGTCTTATCCGCCTGTCCGTGGGCATCGAAGACGTAGACGACATCATCAAGGATTTGGATCACGCGCTGAAAATGAGCTGATCGCGCACCTGACCGTTTGTGCGATCACGCACATCCGGCGCAATTTATTACGAAAAGCGACCCAACCGGGCCGCTTTTCTTGCAGGTCAGTTCCGGCCGGGTTGCGAAGACTTAACCCGGCTCGGCGATCCACATAAAAGGCGGCCCGCGAGGGCCGCCTTCCTTATTAAGTCCTTTTGATCCGACGCTATTTTTTCTGCGCGGATTTCGGCTGTTCCTTGACCGAGGGAACGATGACGGACGCGGGTTTGCGGCCGTTGCCGTCGCCATCCTGAATCTCTTGATCGATTCGACGGTTGGGCGGCGGATCCAGCTTATCGAGCTTGCGCCGTTCGATTTCGGCAGAAATGATGTACACGAAAAACAGAATTACGGCGGCGGAAATCCCCATCCAGTCAAATAGCGTAAACGAATTTCCGAAAATCGTGATGCGGGGATTGTTCGTAAAGTAGACGACGGTATTGACGATCATGATCACGATGCGGATTTCCGTCGGCCCGACGCCGGCAAAGGAAATTTTGAACACATCGCGGCTGAGCGAAACGATATAGACCAGCGTCATCATCGCAAAATAAATCACCATAAGGAACAGCGCGATGCGCAAATCCATAATCGGCGAAACGCCCATGCCGAGACACATGAAAAACACGGCGACGGTGTCGCTGTAGTGATCCACGAAGAAGCCGTAGCGATGGCGCTCGATTTTCCGGACGCGAGCCAGAGTGCCGTCAAGACTGTCGCCCACCCAATTCAGGACAAATCCGAGATTCGCCACCCACAGCCAGTTGTAACTGAACATGGTCAGCCAGTACGCCACACCGATCAGCACGGCGGAATACTGACCGAGAAAAGTCAGGTGGTCGGGAGTGACCCAAGCCGGCAGGCGGCGTGCCATCCACGGCAGCGCTCTCCGTTCGAACGGCCCGAGAATAATATCGTTAATTCGCTTGGGTGATTTCTCCGAAGCGCTCGTCATCAGGTCTCCTTGAAAATTATCTTGTCATTGAGCCAGAACTTCACGAAAGGTCCGGCACACATACCCACGATATTCGCCAGCATATAATGCACGTTCAAAAACGTTGATAAGGACCAGAGCACGGAAATGTTCACGGAGAAATCCACCGCTCCGGTGGCCGCGTTGTAGAGCAGCAGCTGCCGGAAGAACGATTTTTTGTGGCCGTTGTTGCGTTCCGCCCAAGCCCACTGACGGTGCCAGATGAAGTTGTGAATAATCGCCACTTCAATGGCGATCATGCTGGCCGGGATCAACGGCACGTGCAGTCCGCCTTTGAGGGTAAACAGCACGGCGGAATTGACGAGCATGCCCAGCCAGCCGACGGCCATGAATTTGCCGCCGCGAAAGAGCATGGACAACCGCGCACGCTGCTGATCCGCCGCGACCGTTTTCTCGTCTCGCGCGTGAAATCTTTTTTCCGGCGGATCCGCAGCAGATGATACGGCGGATTGCTTCAGCGCAACCGATTCTCTTGAATTCATCGGCGACTCTTCATGATGTCTTCCACGAAGGCGGGAACGTCCGGTTCGGGAGCGAGCGGCAGACCTTGAGCCATTCGCCAGCGTTGAATCCATGAGCATCCCTTCTTCGTTGCGGGAACGTGCCGGTTGTAGACCGTATCCCGCAGCGCTTCTTCTAAAGTAATCAGTGAGTAGCCCCGGCGTTGCAGCACATTATATATCTGTGAAAAATACTCCGCATTCAAGCGATGCGCGTGCAGCAGAAGAATTTGCGGGATCTCGCGGCCCGCCGTTTCCACGGATAACCGCTCATAGAAGGCAAAGACGCTGTCCATATACGGCACGTATGCCGCAACAACGGAATCCTCAAGCGCGGAATTGCCCTGTTCCCGCGCGACGTCGTAGGCATAGCCGAACATGTAGTCCGCGTTGTCAATCGTCACGGGCGCGATCGTATATCCGTGATCCAGAAGAAAAATATTCAGGCTGTCCTGATAGCCGGAGGAAGCCCCCATGTGCAAATACGGATGACGAAAATAATGCCGCTTCGGATTCCATGCGCCGGAATGTTCGCGCAACGGCTGTTCGCCGCGCAGCACGTCTTCCTGATACTCCGCTAACGAAACCGCATTGGCGTCCGGATGCGAATACGTGTGATTCCCGAGTTCGAGCCCGGCGGAAATCCATCGTCGCAGAAGGATTGCGCGCGCCCCTTGCTCTTTTTTGACATTTAGTTTGTTTCCGTTGACGAATCCCACGGCGGGAAGCCGATGCTCTTCGAAAAAGCCGACCAGACCATTCGTAATTCCGGTGATCGCGGTCAGGTTACCGCGCTGGGCGGGCAGGTCATCAAAGGTAACGGCGATGCGGCGCGCAACCTGAAGCGTATCGGCAAAAGCAGCCGACGTCCACAAGGCAATCACGATGACCAAGAATCGTCGCATGCGTATTCCGATTCCGGCCGGGTTGCGACCAACACCCATAAGGGTGTTGGCTATTTAACCCGGCTCGGCAGTAAATTAAATTCCCGCAATCGTCATGATTTCGAGCAGCCAGATGCCCAGGAATAATCCCAGAATAAACAGCAGAAGCAAACGCCGCCACGGGGGAGAGTCTTTCCAGACGCGCGGCTTATACAAGGCGCCCGCTCCGACGATGCAGGCCGGGATGTAAGGAAAATGATAGCGCGCCAAGCCGTAGGACATACAAGCGGCCATCACGCCAAGAAAAAGCTGCAGAATGAAAATTCCGCGTGCAGGAAAATGGCGCACAAGATAGAAACCGGAGACTCCCAAGCTCACGATCAGCATGTACGGCAGAGCGGCCAGAATCAGCCAGAGGAGAGGCAGCGACCGGAGATGCTCACGCAGCGATGTGTCGCGCACGGGAAGATAGTGCGCCCACAAGCTCATATCGGTCGCCCACAAATAAGCGAACTTGCGTCCCCAGAGATCCACGGTTTCGCGCTTGTGTTCGCGCATGTAGTCCCGGGCAATCGCCGTTCCGGCGCGGTCGCGCGCGGCTTCGCCGCGTTCGGCAGGCGGCAACAAACCCTGAACGTCCTCATCGAACAGATAGGTCCCGGTTGCGCGCGGATTATTGCCGATGAGCAGATTGATTCCGCCGTTCGTGTTGAGTGCGAAGCGATCCAACACCATCGCATTGCGGATCATCCATGGCACGGTCACGATCAGGCTCGCGGCCAGGACGATTAGCACCGCGCGCCAGCGGTCTTTGCGCGGAGCTTCATACCGGATTAAGGCGATATAAACCAAAACCGCCACAAGCAAAATCATGCCCACCGCGCGCGCCAGCATAACCAAGCCGAGCGCAAGGCCAAGCAGGGCGGCGTCCGGGGTGCGATAGCCGCGGTCATTGAGGCGGTCGTGCAGAACAAGCGCGAGCACCCACAAGAAAACAAACAGAGTTTCGGTAAGAAAGAGCGCGCTGAAAATAACGGCGGCGGGATAAAAAATCCAGACCGCAGCCATGACGAGCGCCACAGACTCGGAGAAGCGGGTGCGGCCAAGCCGGTAGATCAACATCCCCGTGGTCACGCTCAATATCACCTGCAAATAGAGCACGAGCGGAATGGAATCGCCGGTCAGCCGAAAAACGACCGATGCCACGACGGGGAAAAGCATATCGCGGTAAGCGGTCTGTTCTCCGTTCAGCGCAAAGCCATGTCCGTGCGCTAAATTGTACGTAATCGCTACATATTCCCCCTCATCGGGAGCGCGCAGGATAGCATCGGCAGGCCGCTGCTGGATCATCATCACGCGCAAAATCGCACCGATGACGATCAGCGCAAGAAAAACTCTGCGGGAATTGATTACCGGATTGAGCACCGCGTCCCGCTTTTACTTTTTCTCTTCGGTGAAGTTCGCGAATTTGTACGCGACACCCAGCGTCAGCGTTTCCTTGAAACGGCCGGCTTTGGAAATCTCTTTGTCATAGAGCAGCTGCCAGGCGAGACTCACCTGCAAAATGGACGTCAAGTTCGCGCGCAGCATGTTGTCCCAATTCATGTCCACCGTTTTCCAGTCATTGTTCAGCTCATCGCTCCTGGAATTGAAAAGCGCCTGAAAGAGCGTAAGCTGGGAGACGAAGCTGTATTTGGCTTTGGCCGAACCCAATTGCCAGTCGGTGACCCATTCGAGACCACCGTCGTTGGTGGTTTCGCTGATGGTTTTATCTGGATCGGCAGGATCATCCATTGTCACCATGTGCTGGCGGAAGCCCGCGCCCAGTCTTGTCGTGAGAACATTTTTGTCGGGCACTTTAATGATGTCGCGGGCGACGCCAGCGGCCTCGGTGAGATCAATCGGATTGACGTAGCGTTTCTTGCTGCCCGACGCATCGAGGAACTGCGACTCGAAAATCCCGGAGAGATACGGATCCACCACCCAACCGCGCGTCAAACGCAGGATGCCGTCGTAGCGGATTTTATCCGCCGCCTTCTGGGGCTTAGCCCATTCCTTCGTGTCTTTGTTCTGGCTGTGGATCTGTCCGAAGGCGAGTTTCAGTTCGTTGCCCCACCACCAGCTTGGCATCAATTGCTTGTCGGCTTTACCGCGAAAGCCCGCCACCCAAATAATCGAGCCCGCTTCGCCGCCCGTCCAATTGTCGGAATAGGCGGCCTGCGTGACGCCAATTCCGGTTTCGAACTGGATTTTCCACGGATTCGCCGTCACGGAAACGGAGTCCGCGGCGAATAATTGTCCGGCAAGTGAAAGGATGATAAAAACGACAACCGGAAGATATGCTCTACTCAAGCGTTGTCTCCTTCAGGATTTCAGATCGGACGTGCAGAAGGCACAGCGCGTGGCCTTGATGGGAATCGTAGACAGGCAATGCGGACACGTTTTCGTCGTCGGTTCGGCGGATGCGGGCGCCGGCGGTTTCTGAAGTTTGTTGATGCTGCGAATCAACAGGAAAATCGCAAAGGCGACGATGACAAAATTAATAATGGTGTTGATGAACAAACCATAGTTCAGGCTAACGGCTCCGGCGGCTTTCGAAGCGGCTAATGAAGCATACGGCCCCGGAGTGGCGCCTTCTTTCAGGACGACGAACAGATTGGAAAAATCCACATTGCCGAGCAGCATGCCGATGGGCGGCATAATCACGTCGGCCACCAAGGAACTCACGATGGTTCCGAAGGCGGCGCCGATGATGATACCGACCGCCATGTCCACGACATTGCCGCGCATGGCAAATTCTTTGAACTCTTTCAGCATGGTCTCTCCTTCCGTTATATTTCAACCGATGGACAGAGAAACATCCGCGACGGGAAAACGTCTTTGGCCGGAAAGGTTCAGGCGGATGCGGGAATAAATTCTTCGCGGGGTTGGGCAGCAGCTACTCCGGCATGCTGTGTGACAAAAGCAGCGATGCGGTTGAGCGTGTCCACATCGAGGTGATGTTCCATGATGCACGCTTCCCGTTCGGCGGCGCACTCGCTTACCCCTAAAACTTCGATCAGGAATTTGCGGATGAGATCGAAGCGGTCGCAGATGCTGCGCCCCAGAGTGCGGCCGTAATCCGTAAGCGTGATGAGGCCGTAGCTTTCCTGCTGCACTAATCCCGCATCGCGCAGGCAATCCACGGCATGACGGGCGGTGGGCAAACGCACGCCTTGCGTGTTGGCTAAATCCGTGAGCCGGACTCCGCCTCCCGAACGGGCAAGTTGGTAGAGTGCGCGCAGATAATTCTCGCGGGTCGGCGTGAGAGTCTTGGAGGTCTTGGAAGTGTATTGATGCACGAAACTTACGAGGAGGTTTGAAAGGGGAAAGCCATTGGTTTTCGGATAAAAAATGCCGTCCGGTCAGCGGCTGGCACATCCTTAATGATAGCAACAATTTCGGGAAAGTCAACCGTGATTGAAAGATGTTTCAGGTGGACAGAGCGGCCATGTAGGCCGCTCTGTCCAAACTGAGTTTATTTTCGCCGTTTATTGTCTTGTGATGCGGCTTTCGGATTTTCTGCGGTTCGCGGCTCGCTCGGCGCGTTCTTGTTCGTAACGGCCGCCGACTTCGCGGCGGCAGTAATGTCCGGTTTGACCGGTTCGATGACGATCGGATGGGGTGTGTTGGACGCTTCCACGCAATAGAAATACTTAGCGCGCGGCAGGATGTCCGTGGCATTGAGATCGGTGTAGGTGGTATCGGTTACAATGCCGATTAAGCTGGATGGCCCCGGCAGAAACGTAACGATGGTATCGCGGAATACCTTGTACCGTTCCGCGCCGAAAATGGGATCCCAATAAAGCGTTACGTTCGGGGGAACGACTTTAATAACCAATTCCTGAATCGGGCTGAGCGGGTGAACCGCGAAACTTGGGGAGAGATAACCCGCATAGAGCACGAAGTCTGCACTGGTCTGCACACCAATGGGTGTGGGCTGACCGAACGCGTTGTAGAGTTTGAAATCGGCGGATGTGCCGCCCGCGCCGCCCGCATCAATGACGGATTTGGTGATGCGGAAGTCCTCGCTTTGCTGGGGCTGCGCGAAAGCCATAAAAGAAAAGACTGCCAGAATGAGTAAAATGAAAGTTGTTTTCATCTCACTTCTCCCTATTTGAAGTTTGTTTGTCTTGCGCTATAAGAGTCTGCACTTGATTGCGGAGCACCGTCAGTTCCTTTTGCATTTCCTGATTCTGTTTGACGAGTTCCTGAATGGCCGCCAGCGCAATGCCGTCGGGATCAATGGTAGAAATGCCGAGGCTGTCTTCGCCGAGATGGAATGCCGCATAGAAATCTTGAGCCATCGGGCCGATGTGCTCGATGGAGGGATCCTGCGCTTTATAGCTCCACTGCTTGATGGGAAGGGCTGTCACTTTTTCCAGAATCGAGCGCGTATCTACCAAGCGGATGTTGCGTTTTTTCGTGCTGTCAGATACGCCCACCCACGCGCTGGAACCAGCGGTCATTTTCATCCCGGAAGTTTTCGCCGCGTTGGTATAGAAATAGACGCCGCCGCTGGCGCGAACCACGAACAGATTATTCAACCATGCGGCACAGGTGTCGTTGGTTTGGTCCGCCCAGACGAAAGAGCCGTTGCCGTAGGCCTGTGCTTTTCGCCCGGCGGCAAAGGAGTACTCGCCCGTAGCATCGTTGTATTGTCCGCCGGGAATGGCAGCATACAAACCCGTGGCATTGTTGTCGTAGCCGCCCCCCACGGTTGCGCCGTAAGCGGTCGCGTCATTGTTGCCGCCGCCGGCAACCGTCGAATTGATCGCTGTGGCGCTGTTGTTGTAGCCACCGGCAATGGTAGCGTAGTTAGTATCCGCCACATTGGAATAGCCGCCGCCGACAGTGGTGTATGAAAAATCCGTTTGATTGTCGTAGCCGCCGCTAATGACGTTATGGCTGCCGTTGGTCTCGTTGGAGTAACCGCCGCCGATTACGGAGCCAGCCGCCGTGGTGGTGTTGCGGCGACCGCCGCCGATGAAAGAGTAGTCTCCCTGCGCGCTGTTGGAGTCTAAGTTTGACGCACTGCCGCCGCCGCAAACGACTGCGTAGTCTCCGCGCGCACGGTTGTAGTACCCGCCTCCGACGAACGATTGCCACCCCCTCGCTTCGTTCTGGTAACCTCCTCCGATGAAGGCACCTTGACCGGCCGCGCGATTACGGTACCCGCCGCCAATCGCAGCGTAGCCTGTTGAGGCGACGTGTCCCGAGCCGCCGCCGATGAAGGAGTAGGGGGCGCTGGCGGAGTTCGAGTCAATGGCGTCGGACCCGCCGCCGCCCGCGACGGTGGCAAAGTAGCCCGCCTTATTATTTGTGCCGCCGCACACAACAGCTCCCACGTCCCACGCTTGGTTGGACTGTCCGCCACCGACAAAGGCATCCTGACCGGCGACCCTGTTGCCTTGTCCGCCGCAGATCGCCGCGAACTGGCCGCTGGCTTCGTTGCTGGTTCCACCGGCTATCGTGGACGTCCAACCGATGGCTGCGTTGTTGTGACCACCGCCCACGACGGTGTAGAGATTAGCCGCGCGGTTATTTATGCCTCCGCCGATCGAGCTGTGCGTACTACTGGCTACGTTCTGCTGGCCGCCCGCCACGACCGCATAGGCGGCTCCGGCTGTGTCGGTCAGTCCTCCGCCGACAAACGAGTAGCTGCCGTACGCATAGTTTTGTTCACCACCGGCAACGATTCCAGCTTGTCCGAACACGCTGTTGTCTCTTCCGCCGCCGATGGTTCCGGCGATGCCGCCGACGCTGTTCATAGTTCCGCCGCCGATGGCGGAATAGGCTCTCCCTGCACCGTTGAGCGTGCCGCCGGCTATCGTGCTGGCGGTATCGGACGCCTCGTTGTACCAGCCGCCGGAGACTACACTATAGTCCGACCCTCCGGGAATCCAGTTGCGACGCCCTCCCCCGATAAAGCCGTACATGCTCTCGATGTAGCTCGAGTCCTCGGGATTGGGACCGCTGCCGCCCGCAATGGTGGAATAGGGACCGTAAACCTTGTTGTAGATCCCGCCCCCGATCGTCGAGGCATAACCGAAGGCTGTGTTGTTTTCGCCTCCGGCGATGGTGGCGATGGGGCCCTGTGTCATATTGAAGATACCACCACCGATGGTACCGCGATACGATTGAACCGTGTTGTTGGCGCCCCCGCCGATCGTTCCATGGTTGTCCAGAACCTGATTCGCCGTGCCACCGCTTACGGTCGTGTACTGGGCATCGGCGTGGTTCCCTACGCCTCCGCCCACGGTGGAGTAATCACCGTTTGCCTGACTGTAGAATCCCGCCACATTAGCATAGCTGCCCGGATTCACGTTGCTATCCCCGACATTCAGCTTACCACTAATCGTACCGCCGGTGGACCCATCCACCGTCCCGACGCGGTAGGCATAAGGCACCGATGCGAAGCGGACACGCGGTACCATTTCCGTGTTCGAGCCGACTGTAATTCCGAGATAGCGCGATGTCTCGGTGAAAGAATCCGGTAACGCGAGGACGGATCCCAGCAGAACTCCGAATAGTCCCGCGCGTACCGTGCACGATGGTTGTGTTTCCGTCCACAATGCGATCCCGCCTGACGAGTTTTGGTACAGGCGAAAGGTCATAGACACCGTTGTGTCCAGCGGGGAACCGTCCGATGCTGTTAAAAAACCTTGATAATTGATCTGGCCGGGGACCGCAGCCGCCGGCACGCTTCCCGCACTCAGCAAGAAAAGGCAAATGGTAAAGCAAAGAAACGAACGCATGATATGGCTCCTTTTAAATGCCGTCCTTACGGCTTCTTCATAGCAACCGGCTCTGTGGACGAGCCGCCTCGACTGACTAATTGCCGCATTTGCGTTTCGAGCTGTGCCATGCGTATTTCCAGCGCGGCGTTCTGCTCGCGAAGTTCTTTATTTTGTTTTTGCAGTTCCTGAATGGCCGCCAGAGCGATGCCGTCGGGATCAATGGTGGAAATCCCGAGGCTGTCTTCACCGAGACGGAATGCCGCATAGAAATCCTGCGCCATGGGGCCGATGTGACGGATGGTTGGATCGGGCTGTGCTTTATAGCGCCACTCACTGATGGGAAGCTGCGCGACTTTCTCCAGCACGGTTTTCGTATCTACCCGACGAATGTCGGTTTTCTTCGTGCTGTCGGAAATGGCGACCCATGCGGTGGCTGCAGTGGGCAACTTCGCGCCGACAGTTGCTGCGGCATTGGTGTAGAGCTTGTATCCGCCTGATGCGCGAGCATTAAAACTGTTGATCGAGTCCGCAGGAATCGCGAAGACATTACTGGTACCATCGGCCCACACGAACTGACCGGTTCCCGCAGCATTGGCCTGGCGACCTGCCGCGAAGGAGTAGTTTCCGTCGGCAAAGTTGCTTTCGCCGCCGGGAACCATGCTGTACTTCCCGCCCGCGTGATTGTCAAAACCGCCGCTGACCGTACTATAGGAATTGCCCGCGCTGTTTTCGTC
This sequence comes from Candidatus Zhuqueibacterota bacterium, assembly GCA_003818605.1. Lineage (GTDB taxonomy): Bacteria > Electryoneota > RPQS01 > RPQS01 > RPQS01 > RPQS01. The sequence continues at coordinate 32,842 of RPQS01000021.1, forward strand.
GCCTCCGGAAACGACAGCGCATAAGCCGCTGACGAAATTGCTGAAGCCGCCGCTGATCACAGATTGTTCTCCGGTTGCATAATTCCCGTAGCCACCGCCGATCACCGATTCTTGCCCGGCAGCCCGATTTCCATGTCCGCCGCCGACCGTTGAGTAAGCGCCGATAGCCGAATTGGAATCATCTTCGATGGCTCCACCTCCGCCGCTAACCGTTGAGTACTCACCGCGGGCACGGTTAAATCCTCCTCCGCTAACCACAGCACCGAAGGAATGAGCCGAGTTCATAATTCCGCCGCCAATAGAGTATCCCACACCGCTGGCCGTGTTCAATTGTCCTCCGCTGATCGTAGCCCAGGCATCCGAGGCGGCATTGGACTGACCGCCGCCGATGCTCGTGTACTGGTGGGCAGCGACGTTCTGCTTGCCGCCGCAAATCGCCGAGTATGCAGACATCGCCTGATTGCTTTCACCCGCTCCCACAAAGGCAACATCGGACTCCGCCCTGTTTCCATAACCTCCGGCGATGGCGGAATACCATCCGGATCCAAGGTTGCGTGTTCCTCCGCCCACAAACGACCAGTTGGCACTCGCGGAATTGGAGTCAGTCAGAGTCGGACCGCCTCCGCCTGCGACGACGGAAAAGTCGCCGCGCGCGCGATTGCTACGGCCGCTGCCGACTGAACTGTATAATCCAGTGGCTGTATTGTTATAGCCGCCGCCAATAGTTGAGGCGGTGCCGGAGGCGATGTTAACAGCGCCGCCGGCTACCGTGGCATACATGTTGGAGGCCTCATTCCACGAGCCACCGCTCACGATTGTATAAGCATTCGAAGCGCGATTATGGAGACCTCCCACTACGGCTGAGTGAATTCCATCAGCCATATTCTGGGAACCGCCGCCAACAAATGAATTCATTCCAATAGCGGAATTGGAATCGGTGCGCAACATACCCCCGCCGCCGCAGACAATCGAGTAATCTCCATAGGCGCGGTTATATCTGCCGCCTGTTATGCTGGCATGAGTGCCCGCTGCCGCGTTGCTCGATCCTACCACGATAGAATTCAAGGGGGGGGGACTGTTTGGGCCTCCGACATTGAGACCATACGGGACATTAAGAATACTATAGATCGTTCCACCCCAAGCGCCATCCACCGACCTGACACGATAGGCATACGGCACCGAAACGAAGCGTGTGCGGGGAGCCATTTCGCTGTTCGAACCAACCGTCACACCCAACCACACTTGTGCAAGGTGAAAGCTGTCGGGCACAGCCGAGACCGAGCCTAACAGCACGTTGAACACCCCCGCCCGCACGGTGCAGGACGGTTGAGTTTCCGTCCACAATTGCGTGCCGCCGCTACTCGCATTATACATCTTGAACGACATGGACACCACCGTATCCAGCGGCGCGCCTGACGGATCAGTCAAGAATCCCTGATAGTTGATTAGCGATGGAGTTTCGGCAAAGACGCTCGCGGCAAAAAACGCAAACATACCCATAAGAAAATTTCGCATGATCGGAATCCCTTTGATTTATGGCGCGACTCTGAACCTGTTTATCGTTGAGTTTTCTGTTTTCCTGCAAGAAAAGTTTGAACTGCCGAGCGCAGCTCGCGATTTTCCGCCTCCACGCGATCCAGCCGTTTGCATAGCTCCTGAATCGCGGCCAGGGCGATACCGTCGGGATCAATGGTGGAAATACCTAAGCTGTCTTCACCGAGGTGGAAAGCAGTCCAAAAATCCTGCGCCATCGGGCCGACATGTTCTATGGACGGATCCTGCGCTTTATAGCTCCATTGTTTGATGGGCAAGTTTGCCACTTTATCAAGCACTTGTTTCGTATCCACCAGACGGATGTTGCGCTTCTTGGTGGAATCGGAAATCGCTACCCACGCGCTGGAACCGGTAGTAAGTTTGGCTCCCGCCGTGCCTGATGTATTGGTGCGGAAATAGAATCCGCCAGTGGCGCGAGCCACGAATTCGTTGTTGTTCCAGCTCGTTACCGTGTCGTTCGTTTGATCTCCCCACACAAATGAACCATCGCCGTAAGCTTGCGCTTTGCGTCCGGCGGCGAAGGAATAGTTACCCAAAGTCACATTGTCGCGTCCACCCGGAATCGTAGCATAGCTTCCGCTGCACGAATTATTATACCCACCGCCGATTGTTGCAGCATAGCCGGAGTCGAGATTGCTGTATCCGCCGCCAATGGTTCCATAGTCGCTGCCGACCGCATTCCCACCGCCGCCGCCGATATTAGACCCATAACCGAAAGCCCAATTTCGATATCCGCCGCTGATAACCGAATAATTGCCGCTCGCGCTGTTGGAATCCGTCAATATATCCCCACCGCCGCCGCCGACAAATGCGAATTCGCCGCGCGCGCGATTGCGATTGCCGCCACAGATTACAGAGCCGTTTCCGACCGCGTAGTTATAGGCTCCGCCGCCGACAAAGGAATAAAGTCCTTGAGCAACATCGTTTAGCCCTCCCACCACGGCAGCGTAGTAGCCGACAGCAGAACAAGAATCGGCAGAAGAATTTCCGCCGCCGCCGGCCACCACCGAATAATCTCCGCGCGCACGATTGTAGCTGCCGCCGCCAACACAGGAGCGGTTTCCGGATGCGATGTTGTAATAACCGCCGGAGACGGTCGCAGAATAACCGGCCGTTTCGTTGTTGTAGCCGCCGCCGATGGTGCAGTTATTAGTATCGGCTTCGTTGGAATATCCTCCGGCGACGGTGGCATAATTGCCAAGAGCATCGTTATTGCTTCCGCCGCCAACGGTGGTGTAATCATCCTGTGCGCTGCCGTTGAAACCGCCGGCGATGGTAGACGCATAGCCGTTTGCTGAATTGCTGTAGCCGCCGGACAGCGTGGCATAGGCATCATCAATATCATTATAGGCACCTCCGCCGAGGAAGGAATAGTTTCCAGTGACGATGTTGGTATAACCGTCAACCACCGCACTATAGTTGCTGGGTACTAAATTTTCGGAACCGCCGCCGATGAAAGCATGGTTTCCGGTCGCCGCATTGCCGGTTCCCGATGCGCTATCGCCGCCGCCCGCTATCACGGAATACGGACCGGTGGCGAAATTCCATCTTCCGCCGCCGATTGTCGCATAGCTGGAATCGGCATGATTGGACCGGCCGCCGCCAACCGTTGAGAAAGCACCATGTGCTGTATTCATAAATCCGCCGCTAATCGTCGCGTTCGTGTCGGATGCTGCATTGGAGCTACCGCCGCCAATCGCTGCCGACCAACCGGAGGCTTCATTCGATCCACCGCCGCTCACCGTTGCGCTATTCGCCGTGGCGCGATTGTCGTAGCCTCCGCCGACAACCGTTTGGTTGCCGCCCGCTCGATTCGCAGAGCCGCCTCCGACAAACGCGGATTGACCCGATGCCGAGTTGGAATCGGCATAGAGACCATCACCGCCGCCGCAAACCACCGAATATTCACCGCGCGCGAAGTTATAGCGCCCGCCCGCAACGGTGGAATAGGCACCGATTGCCTGATTGCTGTTGCCTGCGACAAACGCATTCGCTCCACTGTTGGAGTTGCCGATGCCGATATTGGCTTTGTTGGCAATGAACAACTGACTGTTGATGCTGCCGCCATAGGCTCCGTCAACGCTCTGCACGCGATATGCATAAGGGACTGTTAGGAAACGCGTGCGCGGCGTCATCTCCGTATTCGCGCCGACGGTCACACCCAGCCAGAGGGAATCATTGGAAAAAATGCCATAGTGCAGGAAAAGGGTTTCACCCAACTGCACGTCAAAGAGTCCGTTCGTGACCTGCACATTATTGTGAGTTTCGCTCCATACACTGGATCCACCTGCCGGCAACGGATAGATGCTGAATGCGATGTTCACAAGTGTGTCCAATGGCGAACCGTCGGGGGCGGTTAAGAACCCCTGATAGTTGATTCGGCCGGGAACGGTGGCTGCCGATAGCATTCCTATAACAAGGAACAGCCATGCAACGATGTAAAAAAAGGTCTTCATGGTACTCTCCTGAAAATATTTTTTTCTGAATTTTATTAGGGGGATTCAATCGCTCGGGGTAGATAGAAAAATCACCACCGTGTCCAGTGGTGATCCATCATTGTTTGTAAGAAATCCCTGATAGTCTATGGCATTGGGAATTGCCGAAACTTCACCGAGTAATGCGAGCAGCGAGACGATGACTATTGCAGCTCGGGAGAACATGGCACACCTCCAGGGCATAGAATTTTACAGCCGTCACGAGATAGACCTATCTAAGTTAATATAGTATTATCCGTATGGGTTGTCAATGCAATTTCAAGGAAAAACTAAATTTGGCTGGCATTTATAATTCTCTGTATCAATTCAATTATCATTTAATTATGTCGAAGACTTCGTAGACTTTTGAACGGATTTTACGCAGTTGACCCGTATTTGCCACACAAAGAGGCATAAACAAAAAACCCGGTACAAGACCGGGCTTTTCATGTGCAATTGCATTCCACTACGGGCGTTCATTCCAGAGATGTTCGCGCGTTTCGGAAACGATGATTTTATTCAGAGCAATCAGACATACGAGATTCGGAATGGCCATTAAACCATTCGTGATGTCGGCAAACGTCCAAACTAATTTCAGAGACACAACCGAACCGACCATGACGGCGATCACCCACAGAATGCGATAGTGTTTGACGCTTCGCGTGCCGAAGAGATATTCCGCGGCTTTCTCTCCACAGTATGACCAACCAAGAATCGTGGAGAACACAAATGTGAGCAAGGCGATGGTGAGGACGACGGATCCTATAGCATGAAATTCTCCGAAGGCCGCCCGCGTGAGCGCGGCACCGTTCAGACCTTGCGTCCAGAAACCGGAATTGACTACGACGAGTCCGGTCATCGCGCAGACCACAACCGTGTCCCAGAACGTTCCTGTGCTGGAAACGAGAGCTTGCCGCACGGGATTTTTCGTTTGTGCGGCGGCGGCCACGATGGGCGCGCTGCCCAAACCGGATTCATTGGAAAAAAGGCCGCGCGCAATTCCGTAGCGTACGGCCTCGCGCATGCCCGCGCCGAGAAATCCACCGATAGCCGCGTGTCCGGTAAAGGCGCTGGAGAAAATCAAGGAAATCGTTTGCGGCAGGGTGTCCGCTTTCACGATTAAAAAGAACAAACAGCCCGCGATATAGACGATAGCCATGAACGGAACCAGTCCTGCGCATACGCGGGCGATGGATTTGATTCCGCCGAGAATTACAAGTGCCGTGAATATCGTCATGATGAGACCGCTGATCCACGGAGCAACGTGAAATGTTGCCTCAGCCATTGACGCGATGGAATTAGCCTGCACCATGTTGCCGATGCCGAAAGCGGAGATGGCCGTGAAAACTGCGAAGACAATCGCGAGCCATTTCTGATTCATGCCGCGTTCGATGGCATACATCGGCCCGCCGGAAAATTGCCCGGCGGAATTTTTCACGCGATATTTAACGGCAAGCACGGCTTCGCCGTATTTGGTGGCAATGCCGAAAACACCGGTGAGCCACATCCACAAAACCGCTCCCGGACCTCCGGCGGCGACGGCCGTAGCCACACCGACGATGTTGCCCGTGCCGATGGTTGCGGCGAGTGCGGTCATCAGCGCGCCGAAGTGGCTGACATCGCCCTCACCTTCGCGTTTCCGCTCGAAGGAAAGCTTGATCGCTTTGCCGATGAACCGCTGGATGAAGCGCAGGCGGAAGGTGAGAAAAATGTGCGTGCCGAAAAGCAGAACCAAAAGCGGCACGCCCCACACGAGATCGCTGACCTTACCGAAAAAATGTTCGAGGGATTGCACGGGACCCTCAACTTCTATAAAATAATGATACTAATCACTTCTAGCAAAATTCACAAAAACATACTCGTAACATGCGGAATCTATTGACTATTGTCAAGAATTAATGTAGATTCGTATTATGATACAACATGACCTTCTGATTGCTATTCCTTGATTGCGGGATAGACACATCAGGAGGTCTTTCCTCTCTGAACAACAGCCATCACACGTTAATGGTATAATTATTAATGTGTTGATCTTGTCTCGTTTCACATTCTCTGCTTGACATTAGCTTTTCTATATTGTACATTTGTTCAAATAGCATTTGGGTGACATGGATAAAATTAGAGACCCTCTCTATGGTTTTATTGAGTGTGAACCTTTAGAGCGGGACATTATTAATTCCCCTGCATTTCAAAGACTTCGGCGAGTCAAGCAACTTGCGCTTGCGAACTATGTTTATCCTAGCGCAAATCATACTCGTTTTGAACATTGTATTGGTACGATGCATGTTGCTGGTCTCATGGCGAAAAAATTCGACCTCGACCCAGAAACGACTCGCATCGTTCGGCTTGCAGCTTTAGTTCATGATATCGGGCACGGTCCCTTCGGTCATGTTACCGAGGATGCTTTTGAGGCACTGCATATTAATCGAGGAGATGAAACAACTGTTCATAAATTTCACGAACATATTACCGCGAAAATAATTCGATCTCAAAAGCATCTCGGAAAGTACTTAGAACAAGATGCAGAACGAATCGCTGATATTCTCGACCCAAAGAAGACAGATCCTTGTATCGAAAAAGACATAGTCTCTGGTCCTCTCGATGCAGACAAAATCGATTACCTCAGGCGCGACAGTTATTTCTGCGGTGTTGAGTATGGAGCGTTTGATTTTCACAAGCTCCTTCGTGTCTTGACTGCCCCACAAGTTGGTGATATACGTTCTCTTCGAATAGAACATGACGGCGTACATTGCATTGAACAATTCGTGGTTGCAAAGTACTTCATTAATTATCAAGTATACCGTCATAGAATTCGACTTATTACGGATGCGATGTTGGTTCGCGCTGTTGAACTATCATTTAAAGAAAACTCATATGTAAATACTCTCTATTCTTTCAACAATTCTTCAGAAGAATCTTTTAATAATTACCTTGATACATATCTCAATTCAGATGATACTAAACTTTTGGATGAAGGAGCAAACAACCCTTCTGAGGGCCAGACGCTTTTCAAAATGCTCCGCAATAGAGATCTCCTAAAACGTGTTTTCCACTGCAACGCAAGCGAATTACTACCAAACAAGGATAACAAAGAAAAAGTACATGCTCTAAAAAAACTCTTTCTCGTTCTTGGCAATCTTTTTGGAGGTACAAGTAAACATGATACTAGCGCTATAAAAAAACTTATGGAAAAACATCATAAAGAATTAATTGGACATAGCAAAGAGATTGAAACACGAATAGCAGAACATCTCCATGTAGAGAAGAATCACTGTATTCTAAAAATTTATCCTATAAAATTTGACCGTGGAAAAGAAATCGATGCTGGAAAAGTGATGGTTCTTCAACAATATGGAGAACCTAAAACACTTGATGAGTGTACAGAAATCTGTACACCAACGGAAGCTAAGCTTCGGCAAATGAACATTGACGTGTATGCTCCGCCAATCAATAACAATACATACACTCTTGAAGCGTTGAGTAAGATTCGTGGACCTGTGATGGAAATTCTGAAGGAATATTTTAAGGACGGAGGATCAGAAAATGTTGTTGTTGAATGACATTATCCCCTTAGTCTTGGCAGCTGCAAATGGTCTGGGAGTAGAGCCTAACCGAACACAACTTCAAAAACTCATCTACTTTGCTACAGATATGTTGGGGTGTGCTCCTGTGCATCGGCCTCATTACTACGGACCTTATTCGCCCGATGTGAGCGAAGCAACTCTTGACTTAGTGGACAGTGATGTGGTGATTGAGGATTGCCAAGTATCATACGGTCCTTTCGACGCGAATGAAATCCGGCAGTATTCCTATTCTCTGACAGATTTAGGTAAAGATGTGGTTCTACTCGTTAAAAATGAATCACCTGATGAATCAGGAAATATTCGGAATCTTGTTCTTAAGCTACTCAAGAATGGTGGAAAAGATACTAAGGCTTTGGCGATTGCAGCGAAAGTACATTACATTCTCAACCGGAATCAACGACTCGCGCCGAGCAATTCCGAAGAAATCGTTAAACATGCCGCGCGTCTCGGATGGGAAATTGACGAGAACGATGTGGCTGGTGCCATCGAATTTCTGTCTAAAACAAATCTACTTCCATAAATCCTTTTATTAGATTGTTACAAATAGGGGTGCATTTTGCGCCCCTTGTTTTGATTCCGGCGGGGTTGTGACCAACACCCAGAGGGTGTTGGCTAGTGATATCCCGGCTCGGCGATCAATGAGTGAGGCGAAATCCGGCGATTTAGGGGTTTCGGCTTGGACTATGGACTGACTGCTTAATTTACAATAGAATACCTGTGTGTCATTAATGTTGGATTTGTTGGTAAACCCCTGCATTATCTTGACAAACCAGTCGAATGTAGGTATATTTATTCTATTGCAACCTCAAAAACACTTCAATTTACATACGAAAACCAGATCGAATTTTTCCTTTCCGGTCTGACAGCAAGGAGACACAGATGAAGATGAAACTTGCGACGATTTTATTGGTGATGCTGTTTGCAGCAGTGGGAACAAGTCATGCGAGCATCGGATGGGCGGGAATGGTCTACCCCTGCGACGGAATGACCTACCTTGACAACGCCGACATTGATGTGTATGTCCAGATTTGGAAAGACGGCTGCACATCGGGCGGCGGCGCATGTGCCGGTTTGTCGGCTTGGCTTTATTACAAGAAAGCCTCCGAAGGAACTTACACGATGCTGGCGATGAATTACCTTGGCGAAAACGGCAACAACGATGAGTACAAGGGAACCATTCCGGCGGCAGCGACATCAGCGGGCGACAACGAGATGTTCTATGTGGACTGCTACGACAGCAGCGACGCCACGTGGTACTACGGCGCGAAAAACCAGTGGTCATGCACGGGCGGAGAGAAGGATCCTCCATTCTCGCTGAACATCTCCCCTGCTATAGACCGCGACGTCACCGTGACATTCCGCGTGGACATGATCTGTCTTGATCCTTCCTGGTATTGGGGCGGCGTTTTTGTGGCGGGAGGTCTCAACGGATGGTCGGGCTGTGCACTTCAAATGTTCGATCCACCGGACGGGGACTATATCTTCGAATACAGCCACACTTTTGCCGCGGGATCGAATCCGTATCAGGAATACAAGTTCAATAAGAACGCCGGATCGTGTGATTGGGAAGGCGGCGGCAACCGGGCCTTCACGATTGACGATGATAATTCAACGCACGTTCTGCCCGTGGAAGTGTGGGATCGCTGGGATTGCTGCACACCGAGCGGCCCGGCTTCGATCACGATTCCCGGAAGATATTGCGTGACGCTGTGCGCGTGCAACGAGTATCTGGATATTCCCTTAGTCACACCGTACAATCCGCCGGTCATTACGAACATCTCTTTTACGCCGGGCTGCGATGACTGCGGCGGATCGTGCGCGGCGGGTGCGGGAGATCCGAGTTGGCAAGTCGTGAACATTTCCGGCACGTGGGTGCTGCGGCTCTCTCTGCTGCGAATCCCGGGCGATGCGAACGGCTGTTTCTGCATGACGATTGACAACATCCTGCCCGTGGAATTGGGCAGCTTCGAAGCGGTGGCTGACCATCACGGTATTACGCTCAACTGGACAACGCGCAGCGAGCGCAATAACGATCACTTCAACATCCTGCGCGACGGTGCGTTCGTACACGAAACCGCGAGCCTCGGCAATACGGAAGTCGGACACGACTATTCGTGGACCGATGAAAACGCGGTGAGCGGCGTGAGCTACACCTACACACTGGTTGCGGTTGACGTAAACGGAACCAGCCGCGAACTGGCAACAGCCAGCGCATCGTTCAATGCGGGAACGAGCATGCCGAATGAATACATGCTGGGCGAGAACTATCCGAATCCGTTCAATCCGTCAACCACATTTGCCTACTCGCTTAAGGAAGCGGGTCTGGTGACGATTAACGTTTACGATGTTTCGGGCCGCGTGGTGGCGAATCTGGTGAACGAAAATCTGCCCGCCGGCCAGTACAACTTCTCGTACAATGCAGCCGATCTGCCTTCAGGCGTATATTACTATCAGATGAAGGTGAACGGCTTCACCGCCACGCAGAAGATGGTGTTGATGAAGTAAGGATATTTTATGCCGCAATCGTGCGGCATTGAATTGCGGAGAAGAAGCGCAGCGTCCGAAAGACGCTGCGCTTTTATTTTTGGATTCCGGCCGGGTCAGGAGCCCCGGCTCGGCGAGAAAAAACCCCCGGTCGGCGACCGGGGGCTGGTATTCAGATTTAGAGTTTCTTCAACCGGAAATGATGAGTGTAGGTTGAATCCGGCGCAACGGTTTCGGTGTAGCGGTCTCTTTCGTATTCATTTACGTTCACGAATATCGTGTGATCGCCCGGCTGTAAATTGCAGAGCTTCACATATCCCGTGGAGTCGAGCGTCCCCGAACTGCAACAGAATTTATGTATTGTCCCAGACGTATCCACATACTCCGACTCCATGACGATCTCGGCGTTGGAAAGACTCCGGTCATTTTCACGATCGCGGACATATAGGATGATCGTGCCGAAACCCGATTTGGCATCACACGGCTCCTGAAGGATAATTCCTTGGCCGTCCTCGTGAACGTATAATTTCTGTTTGAGAACCACGGTAACAACAATAGCCGAATCGGAAGTTATTTCCATCGGTTTCTGAAAATCCCAGAACCCCTCGCGCGACACGCGCAGCGTGTATTTCCCCCAATTGATGCCTGCAAAAGAAAATCTTCCGGTCTTGTCTGTAACATACGGCGATTGGGAATGGTGCTGCAATTCCACACTCGCACCCGAAAGCGGACGACCAGATTTCTCGTTAACCACCTGTCCGCTGACGGAACCTGCTTGCGCCATAACGGCATTTGGGATTGCGAAAACGCTCAAATACACGAACAGGAACAGATGAAAAATGCTTCGCTGCATGATGGACGCTCCCCGTTCGTTGATATCTGCTGGTTCCGGGCAGATCGGGGGATCTGCCTCGGCGAAATAAACGCGCGGGGTAAGGACACCCTCGCGCGGCGGTTATGCAATTATGTTTTGAGGTCTTTTTTCTTGGCGGCGGGGAAGAGGACATTGTTCAGGATGAGGCGATAGCCGGGAGAGTTTTTGTGGAGTTCGAGAATCGTGGGCGGATCGCCGACCATATGGCGATAATCCTCGGGATCGTGGCCGCCGTAGTAAGTCCAAAAACCCTTGCCGAATGTGCCGTAGATATATTTGATTTCGTCCGTGCCCTCGTTCTGCGCGAGAATCGTTACGTTTGGTTTGATGAATTCCTTGTGAAAGGCCGTAGTTTGTCCCATAAAGCCCTTGACCACGCTGGTGTGGCACTGGGTGAGCATCGTGGGAACGGGATCGTACTTGGCCGAGAAATCGAACAGCGTGAAATAATCACCCTCATCCCCGCGCGACATGCGGCCCGTGCGCGGCGAAACGTCTATTTCGGAAAACTCGTAGACCATCGGATCGGTGATGAGTTGATAATTCTGAAAAGCGAAACTGTAATCGAAGCGCATCTTGGCCGCGTAGTCTCCGTCCATGCCGTCGCCGTCGAAAACGGGCGCGCAAATGTCGGTCTCCGCCGCGGCTAATGCGATGTCATAACTGTCCGTCGCGCTGCACATGGCAAACATGAAGCCGCCCTGCCCGACGTAACTGCGCAGCGCGCGCGCCACCGCCAGCTTAAGCTGCGAGGCTTTTTTAAATCCCAATCGTGATGCTCGCGACTCTTCATCCTGCACCTGCTTGATGTACCAATCCGCATTGCGGTACATCGAATAGAATTTTCCGTACTGCCCGGTGAAATCTTCGTGATGGAGGTGCACCCAATCGTATTTGGCGAGCTTGCCCGCCAAGATGTCTTCGTCATAAATGCGGTCGAAGGGAATTTCCGCGTAAGTAAGCGCAAGATTAACGGCGTCATCCCACGGGCCGTCTTCCACGTCGGGCGGAGCGTAGATGGCCACCTTAGTGGCCTTTTCAAGCAGAACAACTTCCATGTTGGCCTGTTCGATTTCAGAGTAGATCGCTCCCGCATCGCTCACGGTTTCACTGGTCACGCCGCGCAGGCGGCATTCGTTTTCAATCTCTGTGGCGTAATCCATTAGAAAACCACCGCCGCGATAATTCAAAAGCCACTGCGTTTTGAGTCCGCGGTTCAGTGCCATCCACGTGACGCCGTAGGCTTTCAGATGATCCGTCTGCGACAGATCCATGGGAATGAGCAGCTTCTGAGCGAAAGCGGGGAAAACGAACAGAAGACAAAGGATGAAGGATGAAGGATGAAGGATGAAACGGAAATATTTCATGGTGTGTTTGGATTAATTACGATACTCGCGCGGTCAGGATTCGGGCTTTGCGGCGGGCTTGCTCCAGATAAATCGAGCGCGGATGCTGAATGAGAAACTCCTTCAGTTCGGCCAGGGCGCCGGCGTCATCGTGCAGATCTTCGGTGCGAATAATTGCGCGCAGGTACTTTGCGCGATCCAAATCCACCGATTCCGTGTAAAGCGTAATAAAAGTGTCGAGTACGGAAACGGCCGCCGCGAATTGTCCGGCATTTCGCAAAGCGATAGCTTGCGAATAGCGCGCCCATTCCGCGAGCTTGCCGCTTTTCAGAAGCGTGGCCGCCTCATCGAAGCGAACGGCCGCGAGCGAATCTTCGCGGCGGAATTCCGCGAAATCGCCTTCGGCAAATGCGCGCACCGCGCGATGCAGGCCGCCCTCCTCCAATAAAGCCGTGTATAAAACCGCATCGTTGAAGGACGTGTTCACGGGATTTCCGCCCGTGATACTGTCCAATGCTTCATAGGCGCGATTGGTGGAATCCCGCCAAATGTTGGCGCGTGCGATGCGTAGAAGCGCCTGCGAACCTTCCTCGCCCGGCTCTCGCGTGCCATCCAATTTAACTACATCGAACCAAGCGGAAACTGCGGCATCGTAATCACCCTGCCAAGCCCGGCAATCGCCGCGACGCAAACCCACTTGGGCGCGCGATACCACAAGTCCCTTGATCCACAATTCCTCGAAAAGTTCCAGCGCACCCGCCACATTGCGATCGTGATTGAGGAGAATCTCCGCGATGCGAAAACGGGCCTCGTGGACTTGTTTAAACGTGGGATGCTGCACGATAAAATTTTCATACGCCTGTTTGGCCAGATCCCACTGCCCAAGATTTTCCAAACAACGTCCCAATCCCAATTCCGCGCGGGCGGCCAAATCCGCCGCCGGTTTCCATCTTAAAATGGTCTGAAATCCGCGCCGCGCATTGTCCACTTCCTTTTCATTCAAGAGCTGTTCCGCCGCAGCGAGTACCTGAATTCCACCTCCCGCTGAAAGTGAATCGGCGGTGATGGTCGCGTTCAGATAGTTTTCCAGATCGCCTGTTTTGTGCGCGAAACCGGCGACGATGCGCCACAAATCCGCGTTCTTCTTTTCCCGTTTAACCGCTTTTTGCAAAATGGCGGCGACTTTTTCGTTTACCGACGAATCATCGGGAAACTGATTCAAATAGTTTAGCGCCAGCTGCCAACCGCTGGGCGAGGTGGCGGAATAGATCAACAACTCTTCAGTGGCCGCCGTCCAATTCATTTGACCGCGAAGACTTGACGCTAATTCGAGCGCCATGAACGACGGCTGCTTGCTCTCTTTGCGGAAATCGCGAATCATTTTTGTGCCGTCATCCCAGAGGCGATTTTGCAGTAGAAGAAAAACCAGCGTCCGCACGGCTTCGTCGGAGGTGCCCACTTCCGCGAGCGCAGCATTCCAGATAGACCATGCTTTTGGATCGTCGCCGCGCGCCAGAGCAACCTGACCCAGCGCGAGCTTCATGGAGTACGCACTGGTCGGATCGGCGGGGCTGCTCACGCGATCCTGCACCAGATTGCGCTTGGCGATCCATTCATTTAAAAACGCTTCCGCCTGATCGTACTGCTTCAGCACAATCATGCAGCGGGCCACGCTGGGGATTCCTTCCGGATGCCACGGTGAACGCGTGACCAGTTCTCGCCAGATGGGGAGCGCGCGCGCGTAATCGCCGAGCGACTCGGCGCGACGCGCGCGTTCGGCAATTATGGATTCCTCGCTCGCCTGCTTCTTTATCGAAGATTTGCCGGGCGTGCCCTGTCCGGGCTGAGTCTGAATCTGAATGGGGATCTGCGTTGTCTGAGCGTTGGCCGCAAGAGACAGCGAAAGCAAAAGTGTGAGTGAAAGTATCGTTTTAATCACAGCGTATTCGTGTTGTCGTTTCGTGGGTTTTCGCACATGGTTTCTATTTGATCAACAGCAATTTGCTGACGGCAGTTTGATTCTCCGAATGCAGCCGGAGAAAGTGCATACCAGAGGGTAAGCCTGCGGCTTCATAGATCAATTCATGATCGCCAGCCGCAAACCAATCTGATGCAATTGTGCCTACGGAGCGGCCGGTAATATCCACAATGTCGAGTGTGACGCGCGCGTTTCGCGCCAGTGAAAATTGCAGCCTTGTGGATGCATTGAACGGATTGGGATAGGCTTGCAGCGATAGAGATAGCGGCACAACTTCTCTTGGTTCCGTGATCGGTAAAATCTCATCGGCGGGAAATCCGATCAGAAAAGCGCCACCGTTACCGGGAAATGTATAATTGTTTGCAGTGAAACACCCGTACACGGTATTCTCATAAACGGCCACGCTTGTTCCGGTTAACGACTGCGAATTTTGCAGGCTATATTCATGCGGCGGTCCGATTGGCTGACCGAAAGCATCTAATCCATAGTATCGCAGCTGTGCCGAATCCGTATGGATAATGCCAAACGAGATGACGGAGTTACCTTGCGACACAGGCGAAAGCGCCAGATAAAACAAATGCGCGCTTTGCGAAATAGACGACACCGGCCATGGCTCGCAGACCGTAGTGACTCCGGATTCGCAGCGCAGTTCACGAAAATAGTATGTTGATGACCCCGATTGCAACACTCCTCTCATTAAGCCGATATAGAGCACCCCGTCACTTTCAGTAATAAAAGATTCGCTAAAAAACGTTTGCCGTGTTTCCGTTTCGACAAATAACGTGTCTATGGATAGAAGGGAGCCATTATCCGCATAAGCGTGAACAGTGAATCCGTATCTGCGCCACGGGGATTCACCGGTAATAAACACGCCCACAAGCTTACAAACGCTGCCGTCCGTGTAGGCATAGCGAATCGTGAAATCGTTTAAACTTTGCTGATGACGAAGCGATCCGTCTTCTCGCAGCCACAGCAACTGCTGTTGAACGGACGCATCGCCTTCGAAGTAGGTCAAAAAGAGTCCCGAATCCACGCGGCAAAGAAACGGCATACTCCCCCACATCGGCCCCAATGTGTCCAGCGGCTGCCCCTCCGGGGAAACGAACCGGACTTCAACGCTTTGCGCTCACGTATGAAATATGAGCTGCGCCGTGCCTCGATTTGAAAGCCGCGTAAACGAGACGATAGCCGGACAACTGATCGAGCCGCCAACCGGAACAACCTCGTAAGGAATCCGCGCGCCAAGCAGATCGCCATTCGGTGCTACTTGCTGCCCCATCGTGGAAAGCCAAAACTCGGATATAGATGACCACATACAGCGCAGCGTATCATCGTTTGTCACTTCCACAGACGGATAGCAAAAGCGCCCCACGGATTCATCATCGAGCCGCAGTGGGCCAAACGTGAATTGAGCGGCCGCTGTGAGCGGCAGCAGGAACAAAGCAAGATAGCGGATCATGGTTTGCCCTCACCATTCTATGTTGAGTCGGCACCCGTTTTTATCGGGACTGACACTGAATCCTGTAGTCTTGCCGAGAAGTTGACGATGATAATGCACAACGCCCAAGCCGACCGCCGTTCCCAACATCGCTCCGCCCAATGTGTCGGAGAACCAGTGGCGGTCGCGGTGCATACGTTGAAAAGCGGTTGCCCCCGCCAACGAATAGAAAAGCACACTGACGGGAACCGATTTGGCTTCCGCTGATAAAACCGCGGCCAGCGAAAAGGCCGTGACCGTATTACCCGACGGGAAGGACTGCTTCTCGTCCTTAAGATTCGGGCCGGAGAAATGATACGGGCCGTTTTCCAAATGCGGTCGGTTGCGTCCGAGCGAATGCTTGAGAATCTGCGAACCGATGGAAGCCAGCAGGAACGATTCCGATACTTCCAGCCCCGTTCGCCGCACATTCTCGTTGTCGGATATCAGACCCAGCCCGTATAGTGATGCAGAGGCAATATAAGTCGTGCGCGTCAGGGAAAAATTATAGCCGATGTCCGATATAGACACCGCCCAGCCCTCGGGTCTGTCCTTCATCTCCTTCCGCATCGAACGATCCATCGCGGAAGACACAGCGACTGCGGCGATCAATCCCCCCGCTATGAAGTAGTCTTCAGTGTCACCGCGAAACGGTGCGCGAATCATCCTCCATGCCACCTTCACGGCATCATTGCTGTCATGTCCTATCGTCGCGGCCAGCTTCCCCGCTTGTGCCGGACAAGCATGGAAAAAAGCAAGTAATAGAATCGCGACAACGAGCCTGCGCACTATTTCCATTTGGAAAGAGCGTCAAAGTATGCGCGAATGAGCTGCTCGTAATCGGGAGTGTATTTCGCATCCAGCGCGCGCAATAAATCTTCGCGCAATTGATCTTTACCGGGCTTGTTCGGCAGCGGATTCGGTGAAGCGCGTACGATATCCACGCCCGTTGTGGCTTGCCGTTTGGGAGAGAACTCGCGCTCGCGCGTGGCACGCTGAAAATCCAGCAGGCGCGATTCGATGTGCTCCTGCTTTTGCAGCGTGCGTTCGCTGATGTTGCGATTCGCTAAATCCTTAGCCACTTCTTCCATGTCCTTCGCTACGTCTTCGAGGCGGCCGAGACTCTGCTGCGAAGCCTGCGCTTCCTGAGCAAGCTCCTTCGCGGATTTCGCCAAGCCTTGCTGTTCCACGGCCATTCTCTGCATAGATGCCTGCTCACCCATCGAAAGACTGCCGGGATTCTGGCACTGGCTCATCATGTTCTGCGTCTGATTATTGAGCTTCGCCTGCTGCTGCGCCATCTGCCCGGCTTTATTGCACATTGAATTCGGATTCGGTTTGTTGCATGAATTTTTACATGACGAGCAAGCCTGCTGGCTTTCTTTCAGCGCATTGTTGAGCGCGCCGAATGCTTGCCGCCGGTAGTGGCTGGCCGTGCGCGGATCGCGCTCCTGAGCCGCATTGCAGGCCGATTGCATTTGCCGCAACGTTTGATGAACGGAAGCCATGAGCTGCGGCGTGACAAACAACGATTCGCGCGCGATATTGCGCAAGTCTTCATTGATTCGGTTGACCGCCTGCTTGAGGTTTTCCTGCTCTTCAGCGGCTTGCGTCATCTGCGGGCTGCCCGCTTCGAGCTTTTCGGACTCTTTCCAGAGTTTCTCCTGCCGCATGGAAATATCCAGAAGCTGATCGCGCGAACGTTCGAGTTTTTGCAGAACCTCCGCGTTCTGGTCGGTCTCCATCTGCTGCCGGACATTCTGCATGGCGCTGGCCATTTCGGACATGCGGCGGCGCATCTGCCGTCCCTTTTTCTTGGCCGATTGATTCTGGTTCATATTCATGGATTCGGAGTTCTGCTTCATTTGCTGCGAAAGCTGCTCCTGCTGCATCTCCTCTTCCAGCTTCTTCATATCCGGCGCGCCTTTGGAGTTTTCCTTCTGCATTTCCTCCGAGAGCTTTTTGGCTTCCTGCTCGATCTTTTTCATTTCCTCGGAGAGCTTTTGCTGATCTTGCGCGTTCTTACTCGCATTCTCCGGTGATTTCTTGTCTAAGCCTTCATTGAGCTGCTCCTGGCGGCGGCCCAATTCGTCGAGACGGCGCGTCAGCTCGTCCAGCTTCTTAGCCATCTTAAGCTGCTTGAGCATATTTAAAGTCTGATCGAGAGCCTGCTCGAACATTTGCTGGGTGTTCTGGAAGTTTTCCATCGCGCGGCGCATTTCTTCTTCGGACGGCTGCTTCATGGCTGCCGCCATTTCTTCGAGCGCCTTGCGCATTTCGGGCGTGATGACTTCCTTGACCAGATCCTGAAGCTGCTTGATTTTTTCCATCACCTGCGGCGAAAACATGGAACGCTGCTGCATTTGCTGCGCAGCTTTTTCCATCGCATCGGAGATCTGGTTCAGCATCTCGTTCATGGCCCGCTGCTTTTCCATGAGCTGTTCGATCTCTTTCTTGCGCTCCCAGCTCATTTCGGGATTGGACTTGAATTCCTCCACCGCTTCATCCACCTTCTCGCGGATGGCCTCGGATTCATTGAGCAGATCCTGCAGCGTGATTTCGCGCGTCTGCGCCGCCTCTTCCTGCTTCTCGAATATTTCGGACATAGATGGGAAACGCAGTAATCGGGTTTCCGTGCGCGCACGTTTGGGACCGTGAATCGCGTCGTTGTCCCACACTTCCACAAAGAAAGACACCTGATCTTCCGGAAGCAGATCGAGCGGGGTCATGTCCCAGAGCATTTCACTGAAAGCTTTGCCTGCTTCAACCACGCGCATGGAAATCTGCTGTGATTTGTACTGCGATTCATCGTTTTGCGCTTCCGCCGCTTCGAATGCGGTCGTGCGATAGTAGCGCAGAGCCATGCGGGTAAAACCAAAATCATCCACCGCCTCGGCCACGACGGGCACGCTGACTCCCGCGGCGATATCCAGATCGTGCGACGGTTCCACTAAACTGATCAGCGGCGGTTCATCGGGCCGCGCGGTAATGCGGTAGAGAATCGCGTCGCGATTGGTCAAGCCCTCCTGATCGGTAAGTTGCAGACGATAGTAGCCGCTCTCGTCTATCGTGAATTCGGTGGACGCGCGCGAACCGTCGAGGGTCAAATTGCGCGACGCGCGCACCTGTTCCGAATCCGTTCCTACGAATTCGGGCTTCAGAAATTCTATCTTCGCATCTTTCAGAGATTTCGTTGCGGACAGCGAAAGCTTGGCATGTGTGCCGGTCACGGCGGCAACATCGCCGACGTTTTCTTCCAGCACTTGTTCGGACAGCCCGGTGTAAGCGGGCGGCGTCAGCCGCACGGAAAGAAACCGCACGCCCGGAAGTTCCTGCACTTGGGCTTCGCATGTTTCGCTCTTCACGCGGCCTTCATGCGCCCAATACGTGAATGACGATGTAATGCCTCGATACGTGTAGCGATAGCCGCCGGCTTCGCCTTTGATTTCGATGGGTTCGGAAGCGTTCTTGCCTTTTTCCAGACGTTCCAGAACAATCGAGACGGGAGCTTCGCCGGATGCCGTAACATTTACGATAAGCGAATCGCCGCGCACGAGCCGCACGTTGCCCGGTTGAATGGACAAACTGAACGGTGCGGGCGGTTCGAAATCCTGACCGGGTTTCATCACGCGTTCGCCTGCGGAAAGCAGGGAGCCGCGGAAAATAAGCAACAACACAACAGCCAAGCCGCCGATTACGAGCGCCGCGCGCCCGGAATCACGCACGCGTTTGCGGTCGGGCAGCGTGTGCGGGTCGAGCGGCTTCAAATCTTCCGCCACTTCGCGGCCCGCTTCCAAAATTAAATCGGAGGAATATCCTTCGCGGTTCGCGCCTTCCACGCGTTCCAAAAGCTGCAAGGCATTCAACACGAGGTCACGAATGGACTGCATGCGCGAGGCATATTCCCGCGCGAGTTTTTTATCGTCAGGAGCAAAAACGGTGTAGCGGAGAATCGGCCAGACAATTCCCAGACCGAGTGCGCAAAGGAGAGAGAGCACCCACACGGCCAGCAGCACAGCGCGCGCGCCGCCGGAGAGATGCCCGATGGATTCCACGAGCAGAATCAGAATACTCACGAACAGGAATCCGGCCAGCGCGGCCAAAACTCCGGCTTTTAGGCGGTTCATCATGACCGCTCTGCGCAAGCCGCTCATCCATCCGTGGATCGTGGTCAGTACTTCACGCGCACCCATGGTTGTCTCCCGAAGATGTCATCGCAGGAACATTCTCATTCACAAGATTCAAAAGTGTATTTATAAACATCAATTCTTCTCATCCACAAATCCCGTGGTGCGGTGCGAGCCGTCGCAGAACGGTTTGCTTTTGGATTGTCCGCAGCGGCAAAGAGAGATCACGTCTTTGGTGGCCAATGCTTCTCCCTTGGAATTCTGCAGCACGTGCACGTTCGTTACAACATACGGCCCGTTTTTGTTGATCGTGATCGTGAGTTCCTTCTCGCTCATAGTTCCCTCCTTATTCGGAATCCGATGAAAGCGGCGCGCACTGCAAAACACGAAACATGATCGCACTGCCGTGCGCGGCTACGAATTGGAATAAAATCCTATCTCTGCTTTACGCTTTCAGATTTCAGCTTTTTCGTTCTCTCTATTTATTCCACACCGCGCGAGAGCGCATACACCAAAACGTTGGTTCCCATTTCCAGCGCGGCTTTGCGTTTGTCGGCGGGATCGCCGTGCACGGATTCATCTTCCCAACCGTCGCAGATGTCGGCTTGATAATTATAGAAAGCCACCATCACACCGTTCAGGAAAAGTCCGAACCCCTGCGCGGGAAGTTTGTCGTGTTCGTGGATTTTCGGCAGACCGTTGGGAAAGTTGTAAAGGGAATGATAAATCGGATGGCTGAACGGCAGCTCCATCCAGTCCGCATCGGGAAAAACTTTTTTCATTTCGCGGCGGAAGCTCGGATCCATGCCGTAATCATCGTTGGCAAAGAGGAAGCCGCCCGCCGTGAGGTAGTTGCGCAGATTGAGCGCGTCATCCACAGAAAACGAGACGTTGCCGTGCCCGTTGATGAATACGACAGGGCACGAAAAGAGTTTTTGCGAGGACGGTTCCACGGCCACGGGTTCGGGCGCAAGGTCCAAGTTGGTATTGGCGCGCGCGTACACGATGAGGTTCCGCAGGGCCCGGTCGGCACTGTACCAGTCCCCGCCGCCCTTGTACTTGAGGAGGCCGATTTCCGGGCGGTTGGCCTCTGCCGAGGCCTGCGTACACACGCCACTATATATAAGGATAATGGCGCAGGCGAGAAAAGCATGTAGCCTGCGTGACAAATGCTGTAATATCAAGTTGATGCTTGTCCGTTTCGATATTCTATGCTGTTGTTTGTTAAACTCTTCGGATGGGAAGAGAGTTGCCGCACCTTGCGGTGGTTGCGTCGCGGTTGCATGCGTCCCGCATGCCCCGCGAATGAAAGCAGTTTTTCGCCGCGATGGGTGCCCTCACCCCTCGCGCGGTCTTCAGATTCCGGCCGCGCGAGGACGCACGGCTCGGCGCACCTTGCGGTGGTTGCGTTGCGGCGGTCGGCGACCTCCGCCAAGTACGTCATTTCATCATTAATCGTCAATCAACTCAGATTCCGGGCAGATCGGGGGATCTGCCTCGGCGGAACGACGGCCGGAGGCCGCCGCCAGTGATATTATTCGTTCATCATTCATCATTCATCGTTCATCATTTCCGCTCGATGTACGTTTGCGCGGAAAGTTCGTCAATCCATTTGGAATAGATTTCATCCTTTTTCTTGGTCAGGGCCATCGCGGAGATGCGGTCGTAATCTTCGGTAAAAGAAATGGGCCGCGCATACATGCGGTCAACGACTTTTAAAATGTGAACACCGAAGCGCGTGCGGATGGGTGCGGCGATATCGTCTTTTTTCAGCGTGTCTACCGCCGCTTTAAAATCCACCGGCAGATCAATCGGAGCAAACCAGCCGAGGTCTCCGCCTTTGCCCGCCGTTTTTAAATCGGTGGAATATTTCACGGCCAGATCCGCATAGTCCGCTCCCGCGCGCGCGGCCTGAATAATCGAATCCGCTATCGCTTGAGTGCGGGCCTGATCCGCCGCCGTCGGCACGACTTTGAAAAGAATGTGATGTGTGGTAATTTTTTCACCTTGCCGCTCATCCAGCCGAATGACGTGCACACCGAACGGCGAGAGCACGGGCTGCGAAATTTCACCCGGCTTTAATAGATAAGCCGCCGCTTCATATTCCGGCACCAGTTCGCCGCGATTGGTCTTGCCGAGTTCGCCGCCTTGGGACGCCGTGCCCATATCATCGGAAAAACGTTTCGCGCAATCCTCAAATGTCATGCGACCGGAAAGAATTTGCGCGCGCGCGGAATCCGCCTTGCGGATCGCTTCGTCTTTCGATTGATCGGACAGCGTGTCCTGCAGCAAAATGTGAGCGATGCGCACGCCGTCCTTCAGTTTGGGCATGGAATCCTTGTACATCTCCCAGAACCGCTGCACGTCGCCGGGCGTGACCTTCACGTCTTTGAGCTTTTCCTGCCGCACTCTTTCGATCAGCAGACCGTCTTCCACCATCGGGCGGAATTGCCGTTTGAGTTTCGTGAACGGCATGCCGTAATATTTTTCCAGCTTGTCCTGCCCGCCCGCCTGATCGCTGAGTGTTTTCATTCGCGCATCGAGTTCGTTGTCCACCACACGCGTTTCAATAACTATCGTATCGGCGCGGGCCTTGGCCAGCAGCACCTTCTGCGCAATCAATTCGTCCAGAATATATTTTTTCATGCTGTCGAGCTGCGCTGCGGTCATAGCCTCCAGCGCGGCCTGCGATCCCGCGTTGAACTGCATGTACTGCAGCAGTTCGGATTCGAGAATGATCTCGTTGTCCACCACCGCAGAGATACGGTCAATCATTTTCTCTTTCGTCTGCCCAAAAACGCCGGCCACGGCCAAAGCCGCGCATAGCACCGCAATCCATCGGAATAGTCTGTGCATGTATGCCCTTTCTTTACAGCGAATCGCGAACGAAAATCCGCACCGGATAGCGTTCGCGCAAAGATGTGATCAAGGAATCCTGCCGCGCGCGGCTCTGCTCGAATAGAAGCCTGGCAACAATTTCTTCGCGCACGACGGACAAATCAAGAACCGTTCCCGCCGGATACGTTTCCAACAGCCGCACGATGCGAAAGCCGTCCTCATACGGACGCGGAAACGTGGCTTCTCCCGGCTTCATGCTGGACAATTCCCGTTCCAGATCGTGATCCAGCTCCCGGCTTTCCGCCAGCCATTTGCCCTCGGCGGTCACGTCGCCCGCCGCCACCATCGAAGTGTCACCGCGCTGAATTTGATCGCGAAAACGCGCCATGATGTTCTGGTGTTCCGCCCAGAACAATTCGATTTGATATGCATCCACAGGACGCAGAAACTCTCCGCGATGATTCTCATAATATCGCTCCACGGCGGAATCCGCGGGCGGATCGGCGGGAAGTTCGGATAAAAGCAACGAGGAAAAAAGTTCCGCGCGCATCTCATGCAGCTTCAGAGCAACATCCGGCCTTTTCTCTAAATCGCGCTTTTCGCCCTCCAACTCCATCAGCGTCCGCTCGATCCAATTCTCAATCGAGCGCCATCGTTCGAAACGATGAAGTGAATCGGGGTGCGCTCCGCACAATTCCTGAAAATCTTTCTTCGTCAGTTCGCGCGAGCCCACTTGTGCCAGCACGTTGCCGCCGTCATCTTTTTTACCGCGGCAGCCTGCGGCCCCCGCACTTAGAAGAATCGGCAAGAGGAGAATCCAACCGTACCGCGCCATTCTCTGCAGACCGAAAAACGATGTCATCGTCCCTCCTTTATCGGTCACGGTTCACGGGCAATTTTGTCCTCTTTCTTCTCGGTGATCGGCCACACGGCGGCCAACGCCTTTGCGTCTATGTCCAGGGAGAATTTCTGCAACGCTTCTTCTTCGAGCGTCTTGCGGCGTTCATCGGTCATTGTCTGCCGCGTTTGCCGGCGGACGTCCGCCTGCGCTTCATCGAAGCTCTTCGTGCGTGACGGCAGAACGTTCAGCAATTGAATGACCGAATAGTTCGTGCCGACCGCCAACACGTCGGAAATATCTCCGACATTTTTCAGCATGAACGCCGTTTTCCCGATGAAACCGAACCGCTTTTCCTCAAACGGCCCAATGCGTCCCGTATCCGGCTTGGTGGATTCCTTCTCGTTGTAGCGTAATGCCAGCTTCGCGAAGTTTTCTCCCTTCAGAGCGCGGGTGCGAATTCCCGCCGCTTTTAGCGAATCCTCTTTGATGAAGATCTCGCGGACGACGCGCGTTTCCGGCTGAATGAAATTGGCCAAATGCGATTCGTAAAAACGTTTCTCGTCCGCTTCAGTGGGACTGACTTTGTCCGTGATTTCTTCCTTTTCCAGCATGGCGGTTATCGCGCGGCGTTTTTCCGCCACGACTTCCGGACTCTTGAGCGCCGTTTTGTAGAATCCCTGCTTTTCGGCGTCCTTCTCCAAGAGAATCGGCTCTGCGATGGCGTGCACCAAATCAAGAACGGCTTGCTTATCGTTCCAGTTCACGCGGCCGGCATTCCCCGCCACTTTTTGGATCAGCTCGTTGAGTGTAACTTTTCCGCCTTTATATGTGGCCACGGTCAGCGCTTTCTGATCTTCCGTGAACATCGGACTCAGCGATTGTGTCTGGCTGATGGTTGGATCCAGCAGTCTCTTGCGGAACACGTCCATGTTTTTTTCGTCATAAGTCAGTTTCGCCGCCTTGCGCAGCGACTCCACATAGGCGCGGGCCACGTCCATCATTTTGCCGCCCTCAACTTCGTGGAGCTGCGACTTGATTTGCTCTTTGCTTTCCGCAAAGGATTTTCGGTTGGCAATGGGACGCCGTTCTTCCACGCGAATCAAATGGTAGCCGTAGTTCGTGCGCACCGGCCCGACCACTTGACCGGGCTTGGCCGACCATGCCGCCTGCTGAAATTCCTCCACCATGCGGCCCCATTGGAAAAAGCCGAGATCGCCGGAATCAGCCGCGCTGGTTCCGTCTTCGCTGAACATTTTTGCGGCCGCCTTGAAATCCAATCCGGCGGCAACGGCTTTCATGATAGAGTCCAACCGCGCTTTGATGCGCGTGGTGTCGGACATGGATGTGTCCGGCGCGGTTTTTAAAAGGATATGCCGCGCGCGAATTTCTTCGCCGGATTTATCGTAAAACTTTTTCGCGGCATCGTCGGTAATCACTTTTTCCACGACTTGCTTCCTGTAGAGAAGGTCCAGCGCCTTGCGGCGGGCCGTGGAACTAAGCTGGTCTTTGACCTGCTGCCGCTCGTCTATTTTCTTATCAAGTCCCATTTGGTAGAAGGCCAGATTGACCGACATGTCGCGCAGGACTTTCTCGCGCACCTGAAACGATTGGCGTTGCGCATTTTCTTCCGTCCGATGACGGCGGATGAATTCATCTTTGAATTCCTGCGACGTAATTTTTTCCCGTCCGACGCGCGCCACAACGGTTTCGCGTGGGCCGCATCCGATGATCGTCAAAATCATGGCGGCCGCAAGGATTGCCAGCCTGAACTTCTTCACGAGCCTCTCCTTCGTTGGTTCGGCGGAGACGACGCTCCGTCCTTTGAAATGTATGTGATATTGTTTATTGACCCGGGGAATCGTATTTCGCCTGCGCCACCGGCGTATAAATCCGCATCGGCCTTGTCGGCGCGCCGCTCACCGGCCAGAAGACCGCCGGATCGGTGAACACCGCGAACTTGCGTTCGTACTCGCGAAAATCGTTCAGCATCACAAAACGATCGTTGTCGGTAAAAACCGCCGCAAACCGTTTTCCCTTCAACGCCTGCTCGATGCTGTTCAGCAGCAGACTTTTCGCCGATTCGCTGTCGGCGCGTAATATATCATAAATGGGAAGAGCCGAAGCATACATCCGTTTCCCCGCCAGCGAACCCAAGTAGCCATGATGTCCGATCCATACTTCGCCATCAAATTGACGGATTTTTGTCAGCAGACTTTCTCCCGCGGCGCGATCCGCGTCCGTCGGAAGCTGCTCTTGCGGACGATAATATAAGGATGCGAATTGTAAAAGGACAGCACCGTAAAGGATCAGTCCGCTCCAGATGGCAATGTGCGCACGAGCCGGTTCATGGGCCGAAATCGCATTTTGTATTTCTTGACTGCGACCCTCGAATACCGATGCGGCCAAACCGAACAGCAATGCAAGCAATGCGTAAGCGGGCATAAGATCGTTGGCATAGTTGCCGTCTTTCACGCGCGGCAGCCAGGCGGCGAGAATCAATCCAACAGTCCACAGCAGATAAAACCAGCGATCTTTGGACTTGTTCCAAATCGTGAACACGAAGAGAACCGCGCCTAAAACGGCAATGGGCAGCGGACGGAAAAGATCATGCAGCCAGAATTCAGCAAAAGCCTGACCGATCAGCGAATGCCCGGCAGGCATTTCAAACACGTAAAACAAAAACCAGCCGTCCGTCGCGGCATTTAAGACGATGTAAGGAAATCCGATTAAAACAGCCAGTGATCCACTCAGCCATAAACCATGTTCCTTACGCTTCCAAATCCCATATGCAAAGAGCAGAAGCGCGGGCACAAGTGCCGTCTGTTTGGTCATCACGGCCAGCGCGGCGAGCAAGGCTGTTAATATGTATCCGGCTCGGGTCGCGTGGAATCGCATCACATACATACCCGCGAGCAGAAAAAACAGGAAGAGTGAATCTACGCGCGCCAAATCGAACCACGCTCCGCCCAGACGATAGATTGCCGCGAACAATCCGGCGGCAAGCAATCCCGACCATATCTTTCCCGATTCCCGTTTCACAAAAGAAAAGAGGATCGCCATACACCCCAAGGAAGCAAGCAAGGAGATGATCCGCAACGGGAGGAAACCGATGCCCGTTATAAAGGACGCGGCCGCTCCGATCCAATAATAGAGCGGAGGATAAATAGCCGGAACCCAGTCCACCGATGGCGCAACATACAGCGGCTGCCCATTCATTACGCGCTGCACATGATCCACCATGCTGCCTTCCTGCCACTCGAGTTCGAACGGATACCCGATGCGCAGAACGGCCAGAACTACGTACAGCAGAATGTATGCGGCAGGCAAAATGAATGCTAAGATGCGAAATGGTTTCATCTGTTCTTTGTCATCGAAGTCTCTTTTCCGCCGAGGCACGCGTCCCCGCGTGCCCGGAATCTTTTAGATAGCCGCAAGCTCCGGCTTTTTCGCAGGCGACACAGCCTGTAAATATTTCAGCACGTGCCCCAGCTTGGCCTGCCAATCCGTAAGCATTCCCAGAGGCAAGCGGATGGAAAACGGCCCGGACGCCGAGAACTCCACCGTGAATCCCGCGCTGCGGGCGGCAATGTCCAGCGCTCGCTCACGATCCACTCCATCGCGCGGAAATTCGATAATGCACTCGGGACGATCCACGGATATTTTCTCCGCGCCAAGCTGCTCACCCAGCACGCGCACACGCACCATGTCGAACAAATTCTTTCCCGCTTCCGGCAGCCTGCCGAAACGGTCGGCCACGTCCCGCTCCATTTCATCCACGGCGGCCAGATTTTTCGCGCGCGAAAGTTCCCGGTAATAGTTCAGTCGCATTCCGCCTTCCGGCATATACGGCTCCGGGAAAAACGCGTCGGCTTCGATCTTCAACTTCAATTCGGGCGGCGGCTCGTCTCCGTTGGCTCCCACCGCTTCTAACTTAACCTCGCGCACAGCCTCTTCGATAAGCCGTTGATACATTTCAAATCCAACCGCATTGATGTAGCCTGATTGCTCGCGGCCCAAAAGATTTCCCGCTCCCCGGATTTCCAAATCGCGCATGGCCACCTGAAATCCCGCGCCCAGCGAGGAGAAATTCGTGAGCGCCGCGAGTCTCTGCCGCGCCACGCGTGACATTTCGAACTTGGGCGGCACAAGCAGATAGGCATACGCCTTCCGCGATGACCGCCCGATTCTTCCTCGCAGCTGATGAAGCTGCGCCACACCGAAACGATCCGCGCGATTCACGATCATGGTGTTCACGTTCGGCAAGTCCAGGCCGGATTCGATAATCATGGTAGAGATAAGAACGTCGAAATTGCCTTCTATAAAATCCACCATCACGCGCGCCAGCTTGTCTTCGTCTGTCTTGCCGTGCGCAACGACGAATCTAACTTTTGGAAGCACGCGTTCCAGCATCCGCTTTACGGCATCAATGGACTCGATGCGATTGTGCACGAAGAAGACCTGTCCGCCGCGTTCCAGTTCGTAAAGAATCGCATCCTTGATGACTTTCTCGGAGAACTGCACGACATCGGTTTCAATCGGCAAACGGTTGGGCGGCGGCGTGTTGATCTGCGATAAATCGCGCGCGCCCATTAAAGCCATGTGCAGTGTGCGCGGAATCGGCGTAGCGCTCATCGAAAGCACGTCTATGTTCGCGCGCAGCGATTTGATCCGCTCCTTTTGCACAACGCCGAACCGGTGTTCCTCGTCAATAATCAGTAAACCCAGATCGTTGAACTGCACGTCCTTCGAGAGCAGGCGGTGCGTGCCGATGAGAATATCCACTCGTCCTTCGGTCAGGCGTTTCAGGGTGACGCGCAACTCGCGGGTGGATTGAAAACGTGACACCACCTCAATCTGCATCGGCCAGCGGCTGAGCCGTTCGCGAAACGTGCGATAATGCTGCTGCGCAAGAATCGTGGTTGGCACCAGCACGGCCACCTGCTTCCCATCCGTCACCGCCTTAAACGCCGCGCGAATGGCGATTTCTGTTTTGCCATACCCCACGTCGCCGCAAATTAAACGATCCATTGGCGCGGGCCGTTCCATGTCGTGCTTCACGTCTTCTGCGGCGCGCATTTGATCGGGCGTGTCTTCGTAGGGAAAGCTCGCTTCCATTTCACGCTGCCATGGCGTGTCCGGCGAATACGGTATGCCGCCCACCGCTCTGCGCTGCGCGTACAGCTTGATGAGATCTTCCGCAATCGAGAGCAGCGATTTTTTCGTCTTTTTCTTCAGATCGCGCCAGTCTCTGCCGCCGATTTTCGACAACGGCGGATGGAAGCCGTCGCGCCCTGAATACTTCTGCACCTGCGCAAGATTTTCGAGTTTCACGAACAACGTCACGTCGTCGCGATACTCTATCTTCAGCACTTCGCGCTGCACGCCGCCCACTTCGATTTTTGTCAGCCCCATATAGCGGCCGATGCCGTAGTCCACGTGCACGACGTAATCCCCCGGCTTCAATGCGTCAATGTCGTGCAGCGGAACGACATTTTTGAATTTCATGAAGCGGCGGCGGCGGCGCATACGTCCGAAGATATCATGATCTACGAGCACCGCTATATGCGCCGACGGCATGGTGAAACCGTGATGCAATCCGCCTTCCCGAACTTCAAAAGCGTCTTCCGGACAACCGCGTTCGTGAAGAATCTGCGCCAGTCGCTCTCCCGCCGTGTCCGTATCGCACAATAGCACCGGGCGGATGCCTTGCGCGTGATATTCCTTCAGCTTATCGGCAACCAACGGCAGATTGGCCGCGAATCTTTCCTGCGGCGTGGCCGCCATGTCCAGCGTGTGATCCGTTTCATACGGTGCGCTCCCCAGATACACCTGCGCAAAATCCCGCGCGGCCTTTCGAATATCGTCCGGAGAGATCACTACGCGCGCTGCCGGCAACGGTTCATCCCGCAACTCATTATCGTCCGCGCTCTCTCCTTCGAGACTGTCATCGGATGCGTCCGCTTCATCTTCATCCTCATCGAGAACTCCGTTGACAACCCGCTCGGCCAGTTCGCGGATCTTTCTACTGCCAAACCAGTCCTGCCGCTCATCGAACGCACGCCGCAGCGTCGTCCACGCCCCGCGTCCTTCATTCCACAGAATTACTGAATCCTGCGGCAGATGCGCGAGCAGGTTCGTTTGATCTTCGCGGGAAAGCTCGGCGGCCATAAGCGTAACGTCGGCAATTTCCCCCGTGGATTTTTGCGAAGACCAATCGAAGGCGCGCAGGCTTTCAATGTCTTCCCCGAAATATTCGATGCGCACGGGCTGCGCCGAACCGAAGGGATAAATATCCACAACCGCGCCGCGAACGGCGAATTGACCGACCGCTTCCACGAACATTTCGCGTTTGTAGCCCGAATCCACCAGATATTTTAAAAGCGATTCGCGCGGCAGCGTTTCGCCCTTCGTAATCGTATAGAGATTCTTAGTGATCGCGCTCGGTGCGGGCAAAGAATCCAACAGTGCGGCGGCGGCAGTAACCACCACCGGACGCTCTCCGCGCGCAAGCGTCAGCAGAACTTCGGCTCGTTCTGATTGCTCGACCGCCGTGAGCGGACGATTAAAATGCGGCCTCGGCGGCAGCAGACACACCTGCGTTTCCCCGAGCAGCACCGTCAAATCGTCCGCTGCTTCTTCCGCGTCTTCCAGAGTTTCCGCCACGAAAAGAACCGGTTTGCTCTGCCGCTCGCTTAGATATGCCGCGATTAAAACCGGCAGCGAACCGGGCACACTTTTAACGAGTATGCGTCCGCCGTCGCGCTGAACATCGCCCAGCTCGCGGAAAGAATTCGTTTCAAAAAGTCTTTGCTTAAGCCAATCCATATCGCTTACACATCATTCGTCTCGTAAAACAATTCTGTTTTCCCGCAAGAGTTCATCCGCCGTCTGATAGAACGCGTAGAACTCCCGCCGCAGACTTTCCGCAAGCTGCGGTTCGGTAGCGAGAAAATTTTCCTTATCGGAACTGAAAACATCGTTCAGCGCGACCAGTTTGTCCGTATTACACAACAGACGATAGCCGCTGCGCTGCCAGCCGTACAAATTCGATTGATCCGTCACCACAAATCGCGCCGCTGTATCGGGATCCAGCATGCTGCGGCCAAAGCTCGCGTGCATGGTTTCGGTTCCACATAAATCCAAAATCGTCGGCAGAATGTTCAAATGACCGACGGGATCATTGTGCACTTCCGGAGACAATCTTCCCGGCGCGTAGAAAATACACGCTACGCGGAAGCGCTCGTTTTCCGGTGCATGCGACGTGTGATCGCCCACAATCACGTACAGTGTTCGCTGCGCGCGGCCGCTTTCATGCTCGTGCGCGAAAAACCTTTGCAGCGATTGATCGAGATAATCGAATGTCCGTAAACGCGGCGCATCGGGAACGGAAGCTCCCACCCACGATAAAAATCCCTTGGGCAACGTCCATGGCGCGTGCGTGCAAAGTGTGAACAATCCATAATGGAACGGCTCGCGCAAATGACTTAGATCGCTCGACATGCGCGCCAGCGCGAGATGATCCCAAACTCCCCACGATCCATTTTGCTCGTTCTGCGAAAAATCGTCAGCCGTTATAAAATCTTTATAGCCCGCCATGCCGCAGATCGCCTGCACTCCCATGGAACCCGGAGCCGCCGCGTGCATGAAACGCGTGTTATAGCCTTGTTCGCGGAAAATCTCTCCTAAGCCGCGCAGCTTGGGCAGCGTGAGCGTAATGTCATACGGATTCGGTCCTAAGTTCGGAATCGAAGCGGTGATCGCGCACAAGCCGCGAAACGAGCGTGTGCCGAAAGCCGAGCAATTCGTAAAAATCAAACTCTGCTGCGCGAGGGAATCCAAAAACGGCATCACACATTCGGATCCGCCAAAACTTTTCAGATACGATGCGTTCAGCGATTCCACCACGATGAGCACCACATTCAATGGGTGCGCGGAATCGGCAAGGGAGTGACGCGGAATGCTTTGTCGTAAAAGCGGCGCGCGCTCCGCGACGAACACCTCGCCGTTCGCCGCGACCAAATTTTGCGTAATGCGGATGGCCTCCACCGCATTCATGTATTCCGGCAGCTGCCGCTGTTTATTGAAGGCGGAATAGAGAAAACTGTACCAGCCGTTGAGCGCGAGACTTCCCGACGCTTCGCTTCCCGCAAGCAGCGCGTCCGAACTTTTCAGCGGTTCCTTTCCCCAGCCGCCGCGCACACCGGTGAAACTGATTGCGCCGACCAGAATCCAGAGAATGGGATATCGCCACCAGCGGTCGCTCCCTGCACGGCTCGAATAGCGGTAAGCCCAGCGCAGCGCAAGAACCGTCGCGGCGCAAAACAGTATCAAGCCGAACAGCTCGAACAAATACTCCCGAAATACGAGTTTGAGCATCGGCTGCATATCATTTAAAATTCCCGCCGGTTCAATCGTGATGTGCCGCCCGCTCTCGCCATAGAAAAGAATATCACTCCATACAAAAGCCGCGGAGGTAATCAGGAACAGGCACGCGAGCCAAAAAGAAATCTTTCGCGCCGCGCCGTTCGGTCTCGAAGGCAGCGGAATCCACAGCGGCAGCAGGGGCAGCGTGATCGTCAGAAATGCCGTAGCCGCATCGAAGCGCAAGCCAACAGCAAAGGCGGCGGCCAGTTCTCCGAACCGCAGTCCGCCGAAATAGGACGGATATGAAAGCAGCAGAATCGCGCGCGCAAGAAGCAGCGCGCCGATACTCACTAAAAGCACGCGCAGCCAAATGATAAAACCGTTTAAAGCGGCGTTGGATTTGATTTCGTTTCGCTGCACTGTCACCGCTTCTTTATCACATTGACAACCCGCAGCCACGGAATGAAATCCAGAAGGCCCGCCGATTTAATGTATTTCGTGCTTACCTTGCGAACATCTTCTATGGTATAAAAGCAATCAGGATCGAGTTGACATACCAGTCGGATCAAATCGGGAATTTTTTCCCGTCCCGCGACAATAAACACGACATCCACCGGGCCCGACGGCCCCATGCTTTCCGTTTCGGTGGCCGGATAGCCGTGATCCCACAATGTATGCGCGAGATTCTTTTCGCGATCCGTAATCACGCGCACCAATTGATTGCCGAGCGCGAGCTTCGCTTCCACCCACATCCCCACGGCTTGACCCGCGGCAAATCCCGCCGCATAGCTCACGGTCAGATACCAAGCGTGCAGATTGGAAATCACTTGCCCGATCACGTTGATCCAGATAAAGACTTCCAGAAATCCCATCGCCACGGCCAGCGCGAAGTAGCCGCGCACAACGCTGATCGTCCGCAGCGTACCGATGGTTTGATCCACGATCCGCAGGCAAAAAATCCCGATGACCAATAGCCACGGATGCGCCGCAAAGTATTCAAACACGTATTGTCTCCATTATTCCTTTCCCTCCATTCCATGGGGGGAACAGAAGGGGGGTGTTCTTTCAGCTTTTTCCCGCCGAGCCGGGTTAAGTCTTCGCAACCCGGCCGGAAGCTTTTTTCTCGCCGCGCGGGGTGTCCTTACCCCGCACGCTTCTCGTTGACACAGCAAGCTGTGTCACTGCGCGATCTTTATTTTTGAAACATTCGTTCCATTCTGTCTTGTCTTTCCACGCGAAAACTTTTCACCAAATCTTTCAGCGCGTTCTTTCCCGCTTCTAAAATCAAATCGTTGTCCCCATACGGACCGGGAACAAGAACATGCGGTTCGAGTGGTTTCAGCTTGTTACCGTCAGCATCGAGCGGAATAGCCGATGCAACCATCAACGTGGAGCCGCCGGGCAATGTCACCTGTTTATAAAGAACACCTTTGGGCGGCAGTATGGGCGTGCCCACGATTTTCGTATAGGGCCGTTTCTTCAAGGCTTGGATTAGCAAATGAAAAAATTGCGTGCGCGACGAATCCACCAGAACAACCAGGGGATTCACATACTGATATTTGCCGCGCGGTTCTGCTTCAATAGATTTTGTGATGTACTGGTCCGTTCCGCGCACGCGCTGCCGGGCCGTGTAAGCCGTGACTTTTTCATCGCTGAACCGTCCCAGAATAGCCGTCACGTCGTTCTCGAATAGCGATTGCATGTGGCGCAGATCGAGCAGCATTCCTTCCGCGCCGCGCACCGAGTCCAGCACGCCGTCCAGCCTCATGGCGATCTCGCCCCACAGCGAGTATTCAACGGTGATGTGCGCGTTGTCATTTTCATCGCGCCGCCACTTCACTTGGCTCGGCAGAAGTTCGTAAAAGAGCTCCGATCCGTCGTGGCAGGCCGGTGTGTAATGAAGGAAATATGCCCCGCCGCATTCCGCAAGAACTGTTGGCAGGTTGTAGCGGAAATGGCTCTGCGCGCTGTCTATTTCGGTCTTCGCATCCGCGCGCAATCTGGCGGCACCCGTTTGCAGCTTCGCCTCGTCCACTAATTCCGGCGGGCAGATTTCATGGATGGCGGAGATCAGCGAATCCAGGATCCGCATGTGGAGTTCGGCGGAGGCTTCGCGGCATTCCCGCGTCGCCGTCTTGAACTTCATCGCCGGCTCTTCCTGCTCCTGCGCCCGGGCCGCACATATAATAAGGAGAGAAATCGCAAGAGCAAGAATGCACGCTTGTGTTGTCTTCTTTCTCATTTCTAATTTCTCGTTTCTCGTTTTGTCTTCCTTCATCCTTCATCCTTCCACCTTCATCCTTTCTTCATCGCGGGGGGAACAGAAGGGGGGTCTCATCAAATGACGAACGATGAATGATAAACTATGAACGAAAAATGCATTACTGGGCGGCGGTCGCCTGACCGCCGCTCCTCGCCGAGCCGGGGCTCCCGACCCGGCCGGAATTCTGCTTTGTGTCATTCCGGACACCGCGTCAGTGGGCGTCTAAAATCTCACTCGCCCGCAGTGCAAACACCGTAAGGTCGCCGAGGCATGCGTCCCCGCGTGCCCGGAATCTATATCCTATTCAGTCGTCAAGGTTGCCGAAATCTGTTTCGGATCACCAACTTCTTCATCATCTGCTTGCGGCGGCTTGCGTTCTTCATCTTCAGGTTGAGGCAATTCGAGGGCATTGAAAGTCTCGCTCTCTACAACCTGATCCAGCAGCTTCGCCAATTGGGGATACATATCAATCGTTTCTTCCAGTACCCACAACAACTCAAGCAGCTCCTGTGTCATCTCCGCCGTCCAACGTTCCGGGCGAATCTTGTCCAGTAGCGATGATTTTTTCCCGGCTCCTTCTTTCATGCGATAGGCAAGCCAGGACTGCACAACCTTGAATCCGGAGACACTGAAATCGAAAGCCTCCTTAGACACAGGTGCAAATCGTCCGTCGCCAATAATCAAAGCCCGTTTGGCAACATCGTAGCTGTATCTTTCCGGATAGTCACTCTCGGATATTCCCCGAATGCAGCGTGCCATGCCATGAGGAATGGTGCCCGTTTTCTTGCCCTTGGGCACAAATCGTTCGCCATAGGTATGCAGCCAAATCAGATGCCGCCCCACCTTGGCTATCGTTTCGAAAAGTTTCACGTCCTTTGTGATCGGAATGCGCGGCCCCGGATTCGTCAATTCTTCACTAAAGTGTGTAACATATTCCGGCGACGCCAGAAGGCCGTAAACATACGCGAACAAATCCTCCGCCTTCACACGCTTTCCAAAGGATTTGCGAAGCGTTTCTAATAAACCTTTAGTTATATTCGCCTGCTTTGCATCGCAATCGAAATATAAAGGAACGACATCTTTCGCCCCGCGTCCACAAAAATGATCAAGGTCAGGAATTAAAGATGTGGCAATGGCTCCAACTCCGCACCCCAATACTTTCGACAACAGACTAGAGCTTATCTTAAAAATATCGGAGGAGAATCAGGATGCAGGCGAGGTGGAGGAAGCCGAGGTAGTTCTCGATCCAGTACTCGTAGCGCACCGGGATTCTTCGGAACTGCGTGAGCCA